>JBEKGP010000002.1:0-120061 GCA_050012735.1 Candidatus Dormibacteria bacterium | reverse complement strand
CGGTCTGGGGCTCGCCATGGCCGAGGAGTACCTCACCCGGGGGTCGCAGGTCGTGGCGACGGTCCGCAGCCCACAGCGAACCGAGCTTCACGACCTCCAAAACCAGACCGCCGGCGGGCTGGAGATCGAGCACCTCGACATCACCATCCCCGAGCACCTCGTCGACCTGCACAAGCGGCTGGCCTCGCGCACCTTTGATCTGCTGTTCGTCAACGCCGGCATCGCCAACAACGCCGAGGACACCATCGGTGACGTCTCAACCGAGGAGTTCATCCGGCTCATGGTCACCAACGCGCTGAGCCCGATGCGGGTGATCGAGGCACTCCAAGACCTCGTCGCCCCGAACGGCACGATCGCCGTCATGTCCTCCGGACAGGGAAGCATCGCCAACAACGAACGGGGCGGCTTCGAGGTGTATCGCGGCACCAAAGCCGCGCTGAACATGTTCATGCGCAGCTACGCCGCCCGTCACCACGACGACCCCCGAACGCTGCTGCTCATGGCCCCGGGCTGGGTCAAGACCAGACTCGGTGGTCCCAACGCACGCCTCACCATTGGCGAGAGCATCCCCAACCTCGTCAAGGTGATCGACGCTCAGCACGGCCGTGGCGGGCTTCAGTACCTCGACTATCGGGGGCAGACCGTCGCGTGGTGAACGGCAGGACCCCGCGCTCCCGCAATCCTCACAGCGCTTCGGAGGGGACGTTGACGATGGCCCCGCCGACCGTTCCCATCACGTAGCTCTCCTCACCGATCCCCGGTCGGGGACCGGTGAGGACGTGGCCGGCGTGGCCGGGAAGGCGCGCCGACTCGACCGCCGCGAGCAGCGCCAGCAAGGCGATGAGCACGAAGGCCACCGTGAAGGGCTCGGCGCCCGTCCCTCCGGCCCCCAGAAGACGGCCGATGGGAGCACCGGCGTGAAGCGCCATGGCGCCGACGGTCACGCCGAGACCGATGGAGAGCTGCTGGATGGTGCTCGTGAGCGTGTTGGCGTTGCCGATCTCGTCAGCCGGGACATCGGCAAAGACGATGGTGTTGTAGGCGGTAAAGCCGATCGAGCGGAACACACCGCTGGCGAACAGGACGACCACGGTGATGGCGAGCGGGAACCCGGGCCTGAAAGCGGCACAGAGGCCCAGCGTGACGGCGACCGCGCCGCCTGCGGTGACGAGGACCGTGCGAAACCCGAAGCGGCGCAGAAGCCAGCTGGTGAAGGGCTTGACCCCGATGTTGCCGACGAAGATCGGGCCCACGATCAGGCCGGCCGCGAACGGGGTCCAGCCAAAGACCTCCTGGAACAGCAGCGGGAGCAGGAAGGGCGCAGCGCTGATGGCCATGCGGAAACAGGAGCCGCCCGAGTTGGTCACCCGGAACGTCGGGATCCGGAAAAGCCGAAGGTCGAGCAGCGGGTGTGGGCTACGGGACAGGTGAAACACGGCCCCCATCAGGAGGACGGCGCCCACACAGAGGATGACGGCGATCACCACCCACGCGGTCCCGCCATAGGTGATCAGCTCCAGCCCACCGACGAGAGCGGCGAGGCCGGTGGCAGTCAAGGCGAAGCCCGCCCAGTCGAGCGCCACTCGTTCGGTGGCTTTCAGCTCGGGGACGATGCGCAGGGCGATGGCGAAAGCGACCAGTCCCAGCGGGATGTTGACGATGAAGATCCAGCGCCATGATGCGTAGGTGGTCAGGGCCCCACCGATCGCGGGAGCGATGATCGGCGCTGCGAGAGCCGGCCAGGTCAAGTAGGCGATGGCATCGATGAGGTCGTTCTTGGTGGTGGCCCTCAGCACCACCAGCCGGCCGACCGGGACCATCATCGCCCCTCCCAGCCCCTGGGCCACTCGCATGGCGGTGAGCTGGTCGAGATTGGAGGTGGCCGCGCACAGCGCTGAAGCCACGGTGAACACGGCGATGGCGGTGGCGAAGGTCCTGCGAGCCCCGAAGCGGTCCGCCACCCAACCACTGATCGGGATGAAGATCCCGAGAGTCAGCAGGTAGGCGGCGATGGTGACGTTGAGGTCGGCGGCCGGCACATGGAACGAGCGGGCCATTCGCTGGGTTGCGGTCACCACGATGGTCCCGTCGAGGTTTTCCATGAAGAAAGCGCTGGCCACCAACAGTGCCAGAGGGCGCCAGGTACGGGCCGGCTTGACAGACCTGCTCACTGGCGCCCGCTCCTCAAAGGGCCCGCGCTGGGGCGATGCGCCTCTATGGGCGGCCGCCGCCGAGAAGGGTCAGATCGCCCGGGCTCAGACGCTCGCCCGCACTCTTCGCCTGGTGCCAATAGGGGTAGATGAGAGGCACGGCGCTGATCTCGTCGAGACGCGTCCGCGCCGCGGGATCGAGGTCCCATGTCGCTGACTTGAGGTTGTCGGCGAGCTGCTCCCCGGTACGCGCACCTATCACGACCGACGTGACACCCGGCTTGCCGAGGAGATAGGCGAGCGCGGTCTGGGCCGAGCTGCGTCCGTGCTCGCGTGCCACCTCTCCCAGTGTCTCGATGATGTCGAACATCCGGGACATGTCGTAGATCGGCGGCTCGGTCCAATCGGTCGTGTGCCGGACGTCGTTGGGAACGGTGCCATCACGCCGGTACTTGCCGGTGAGAAGGCCGCCGGCGAGCGGGCTCCAGACGATGATGCCGAGTCCCTCGTCAATGGACAGCGGGACGAGCTCGTACTCGGCCTCCCGGTGCAGGAGGGTGTAATAGATCTGCTGGCTGACGTAGCGCGCGAGCCCGAGCCGCTCGGAGGTGCCGAGCGCCTTCATGAGATGCCATGCAGAGTGGTTGGAACATCCGATGTAGCGGACCTTGCCGTCATGCACCAGTGTGTCGAGGGCGGCGAGGGTCTCCTCGACGGGCGTCTGGCCGTCCCGCTCGTGAACCTGGTAGAGGTCGATGTGGTCGGTGCGCAAGCGACGCAGGCTCGCCTCGCAGGCTCGGATGAGGTGGTGGCGCGACAGCCCCGCGTCGTTCGGCCCGGGCCCCATGGCGAAGCGCGCCTTCGTCGCCAGCAGGACGTCGTCTCGCCGGCCCTGGAGGATCTCGCCAAGGATCTCCTCCGAGCGACCATCGGCGTACATGTCCGCGGTGTCGATGAGGTTGACACCGGCCTCGAGCGCCTGGTCGACCAGGGCACGCGCCTCACGGATGGCCACGCCCCCGAGAACGGCGGCCGTGCCTGCGTCTCCGAAGGTCATCGTCCCCAGAGCGAGCTTGGACACTCGGAGACCACTGCGCCCCAGCTGTCGGTACTCCACGCCAGCTCCTCCTCACTTGTCGGTCGCCTCGCCCGGTGCGACCGGCCAAAGACCTCGCTCACGCTGGCGAGACCCACCAGCGGGCGATTATGCCATGTGGGCCGAGTCGGAGCCTGGCGCTGGGGTGGGGGTGGCGCCCGATCGGCCGCGGGCACTCGACGGGCTGGCCGCCCTAATTGAGCTGCTCGAAAGCCGGCGCCATCTGATCGATCTCCTGGCGGCTCAGACCGCTGCGGGCTGCCACGTCCCTCCATGGCCGCAGGGCATCTGCGACCGCCTCGATCACCGCGCTTGCTTGCGCGGCTGAGAGCCGATAGAGGGATGCCGTGCTGCGAACCGTCGCCAGGCTCGGCACCTTGCTGGTGTCGTCGAGTGCCAGAGCATGAAGCTCCTGCTCGGGTGTGGGGGTGAGGTCGAAGGCGGGAGCCGGTCGCCACCCGACCCCGTCGTGAAGGAAGCCGTGATTTCGGAGATGGTCGTCCCTGTGCGCTACCGAAACGTTGAACACGAGCCGGCGAAACACCTGTTGCAGGTCGTCGACCAGGGTGGCTGGATTGCCGCATTGCTCCAGGGCGGCGGCGACGTCGAGGTAGCTCGCTGACGCCCGCTCCGCCTTCCCTGTCAACGTCATCGCCGAGGCGTAGAGGCGGCGAGCTTGCCCGTCACGGTCGAATCGGCGTGCGCTGAAGGTGTGGTGTGCCGCCAGGCTGAGCAGCCGAGATTCTGGGACTGCGATTCCGGCACTTGCCGCCAGACGGTTGAGCACATACTCCCATGCGCCCACGTCGTGCCGGTCGTTGTGGGAAGGGAACTTCGCGAGCCAGAGACTTCCGTCGATGTCTCGGACCGTGGCCTTCGGGCGAGCTCCGCCGAGGGAGCTGCCTGGGATGACCAGGGTTGTCAGCCACGCTTCCGCACCATCGGCCGGCAGGGGGCGGCCACGCTCGAAGGCGTCCGCAAGCTGCTGGATCTTGCGCAGGTCGGCCAGCGGCGGTACCCCGAGACGCTGATCTGCCAGGAACTGGCCGGTCTCGCCGGCGAGGCGAAGCCCTCCCATCCGGGTCTCGTCCTGGACGCCCAGGAGGTAGTCCCACTGGTTGAGGGTTCGCGGGTGCCGCCCGCGCGCACGCGCCCGTATCTGTTCACGTCGATCGAGAAGGGTCCGACCCCACCGGTCTGGAGAAGCGTCGGCAAAGGCGCCAGGCAAGGCCTGAAAGTGGATCTCGCTCGGGACGAGAGGGAGTCGAGGATCGATCGCGATTGCCTCCCGGCTCTCGACCCATTGGGAGGTGTAGGCGAACGCGAACGTCCCCGGCGGACGGCTTCGGTCATAGGTCAGGTACCCGACAGGCTGGCCCGATTGCCAGCGGGGATCGGCCACATGAACCGACACTCTTTCGCGATGACTTGGCATCAGCGCGGCGTCGGTTTGCGCTTGACGGGACGATGAAGGGG
The DNA here is from genome assembly GCA_050012735.1 of Candidatus Dormibacteria bacterium. Classification (GTDB taxonomy): domain Bacteria; phylum Chloroflexota; class Dormibacteria; order Aeolococcales; family Aeolococcaceae; genus Changshengia. The sequence continues at coordinate 115,339 of JBEKGP010000002.1, read as the reverse complement.
TGCATCCTGCAACTGGCGGCCCAGTTCGTCGTCACGGGCGATGCTGTCCAAGTCGCCGTCCAGGCCGAGCACGCCAAGAACCCGAAAGAGGACGTCGAGGCTCACGGTGAGTTCCCCTCGTTCCAGCCGGCTGAGCGTGAGCCGGTTGACATTTGCTCTTGTGGCCAGGTCCGCCTGCGTCATGCGGCGCCTCAGACGGGCCAGGCGAATACGGGCGCCCAGCGCCAAGGCACTCCGCCGCTGGCCAGGGAACAGGGGGTGCGCGATTCGTCCCATGACGCATACTTTATACCGAAAACGCCGTTCAGGTCAATAGTATAGATCACGAAGGCTTAGCTCACTCCGAGGGCAAGGAGCACCTCAAACGGCTCCTGAGCAGTCGACGCGGGACCTGGCCAGAGCTTGCCGGATGACGTCGGGCGGCTCGCCGCGTCCTCGGGCCTGCCCCTATGCCGGTGCTCGCACCTTCCCGCCGGCAAGGAAGCGACGCACATACTCGTCGTCGGGGTAGGCGGTCATCCCCGAGAAGGCGCGCACCGAGAGCACCTTCCCGGTTGTGTCGCGGGTGAAGCGAAACCGCTCTCCCTCACTGGTGTAGCCGTCGTGGGCGCGCACCAGCATCGCCGTGTCCGGATCCTCAGCGACCAGCTCGCCGAGCACCTCCGTGGGGTCGTTCTCGGCGGTGGGGATGGCCAGCAGCCGCCTGCCGAAGCGGGCGATGTCGAGCGCGCCTGAGAGGGTGTTGAAGTGGCCGGTGAAGCTTCGGAGGTCGAGGTCGCCCGCGTGGCTGGGAATGCTCGGGTCAGGGTGGGACAGGTATTCCAGAAGCTGGAAGATGCCGTTGCACAGCGGGGTCGCAGCGGCATCCGATGCGTTGCACAGCACGGAGATGACCAGCTGATCCCTGGGGTCGCACCAGGTACGCGTGATGTGCCCTGGGTAGCCGCCGGAGTGCCCGATCAGGCGGCGGGCGCCGATGTCCATGAGCTGCAGGCCGAGACCGTACTGCTCCTGCGCGCGGGGTGACCACCAACCGTGCTGCATACGTCGCTTGGCGTCATCGCTCAGAAGCCGAAGGTCCCCGAGGCAGTGGGCGCTGAAGTACAGGCAGAGGTCCTGAGCGGTGCTGGTGAAACCCGTGGCTGGGGCCATCGCCCGGGCGGCCAGGTGGTCGATGGGGATCCGCTCCCGCCCGTCCTCGGCGCTGGTGTAACCCATGGCGAACAGGCGACCTGAGCCGGCCGGGTCGAAGTCGGGCGCGGTGTCGGTGAGCCCGAGCCGGTCGATGATCGACCGCTGCACGAACTCGGCGTAGCTGCAGCCCGCCGCCTGCTCGACGACCCGGCCAAGCAGCGAGTAGGCGATGTTGGAGTAGTGGAAGCGGTCATTGGCCGGGTAGGGCGATGCGCTTCGCTTCAGAAGTTCGAGCAGCTCGGCGTTGTCGGGAAAGGGGTGCTGGAGTTGCCAGTAGTCGCCATCCGCGCCATCGCGGGTGATCCCCGAGCCGTGATGGAGGAGGTCGGTGATGGTGAGGCCGCCGAGCCGGGACAGCCTGGCGGCGGAGGCGGGAAGGTATCGAACCAGACGGTCGTCCAGCCGGAGCGACGGAGGGTCGGTCTCGGCGAGCTGGAGGATCGCCGTAGCCGTGAACGTCTTCGAGTGAGAGGCAATGTGGAAGGCGTGTCGACTGCTGAGCGCCTCCCCCGCGGCCAGGTGCGCCATCCCGTGAGCACCCGTCGCCACGAGGGTTCCCTGATGGGCGATCGCGAACTGGACGCCTGGGATCCGGAGGGTGCGCTGGCGGTGCCCGAGCCATTCGCCGGCCCACGCCGCCACGTCCTCGACCAGCTCGCGGGTGATGGGCATCGGGGAAGTGTACCCGGCAGGCCGGAGCGGAATTGCGGGCCTGGTGGCGACAATCGGCGAGGAAGGATCGAGCATGAGGAACAACCCGACCAACAACCCGAACCGAGGGCGACGCTCATGACCGGGCTGGCGCTCGTCACCGGCGCCTCCTCCGGCATCGGCCGCGCCTTTGCTCTCCGGCTCGGCGGCGAGGGCTACGACCTCGTGGCGGTGGGCCGGCGTCGAGACCGGCTCGATCAACTCGTGGCGGCCCTCCCCGACGTCCAGGTGCGCCCGCTGGTCGCCGACCTCGGCACGGACGCCGGTGTTGAGGCCGTCGCCGACGTGTGCGCGGGGGAGCCCCTCGTCATGCTGATCAACAACGCCGGGGTCGCGCACTACATGCCGTTCGTCGACCTTCCGGCCGGCAAGGCGCACGAGCTTCTGCATGTGAAGGTCGTCGCTCCGACCATGCTGGCCCGTGCTGTGGCCCCGGGCATGGTGGTCCGAGGCAAGGGCACGATCATCAACGTGTCGGGCATGCTGGCTTTCAGCGGGCCCGCGTCCCTCGAGCAACTCCCGCTTCGCCGGGCGGTCTATACCGCTGCGCTCGCCCACATCGTCGCCCTGTCGCAGGCCCTGCACGAGGAGCTCAAGCCTCACGGCCTGCACGTCCAGGCGCTGTGCCCCGGTGTCGTGGCGACCGAGTTCCACGAACGCCAGGGACTTGACTTCAGCTCCGTGGCGCGAATGTCAGCCGATGACGTGGTCACCGCCAGCTTGCGGGGGTTGGAGCAGGGCGAGGTCGTTTGCGCACCCGGGGTCGAGAGGTCGGAGCTGCTGAACGCCGTGTTCATCGCCGACCTCGCAGCCTTCGGAGGCCAGACGGCTCAGCTCGCCGGGCGCTACCGGGCAAGCTGACCCTGTGGGCCCCTCTCGGGGTAACCGCGCAGAGTAGGATGGAACCATGGGAAGACTGGCCCCGCTCTACGGGATCGCGATGGTCGCCGTCGTGGTTGGCGTGGACGTATTCTTCTTCAGGAACCAGTTCGGGGAGCGCCTCTTAGTAAACGTCGGAATGGTCCTGGTATTCGTGGCCTTCTACTTGAGGTTCCTGAGGCGTCCCTGAGCGCAGCTGCCGCAGAGCGGCTCACGCGGCTTCACGGCCAAGGGCTGGGTCTGGTTCAGCCAGGATCAATCGAGGGCAAGCAATGCCCGTGACGCTCATCACCGGTGCCAACAGGGGACTCGGACGCGAGACGGCCCGCCAACTCATCGCGCGCGGGCACACCGTCTACATCGGGGCGCGCAGCACCGAGCGCGGGGAGCTTGCGGCGTCGGAGCTCCGCGCCCGGTTCGTGCAGCTCGGCGTCACCGACGACGCGTCCGTGGAGAGCGCCATGGGTGTGATCGAGGAAGGTGAAGGTCACCTGGACGTCCTCGTCAACAACGCCGGCATCGGGCTGGTGGGCCTCAACGGCCCGGACGCACTCAAGGTATTCGACACCAACACGATCGGCGTCATCCGTGTCACCCAGGCCGCACTGCGGCTGCTGCGCAAGTCGGAGAACCCGGTCGTGGTCAACGTCTCCAGCGCCCTCGGCTCGTTCTGGGCCGTAACCAATCCCGAGCGGCCCGCATCCCGCGTGCCCGCCATCGTCTACGGCGCGAGCAAGGCCGCGCTCTCGATGCTCACCCTCCAGTACGCCAAGGCCAATCCAGACATCAAGTTCAATGCGGTCGAGCCCGGCCACACCGCCACCAACCTCGGCGGAGGCGGCCGTGGCGGCCGGCCCGTCGAGGAGGGCGCCGAGGTCATCGTCCGAATGGCCAGCATCGGCAAGGACGGTCCCACGGGCACCTTCCAGGAGGATGCCGGCGAGCTTCCCTGGTAGGGGACCGTTTCGACATCAGTGGAAGACCGACCAGCAGATGTCGTTCCGCAACCGCTCATCGTCGAGCACGAGCTCGCGAATCGCTTCCGGGAGCTGGTCGCGCTGCCACCGGCACTCGAGTCGCCCTGCGCTCTCGCCCTCTCCTTCCGGCGCGGCGGCACGGGCGGCCTTGATCGCATAGGCGGCCGCACCTAGCTCGTGCGCCGCGACGTGGGCGACGGCCGCGGCCTGGCCGGCAGCATACGCGGCATGCCGTGCTGCCCCACTCAGATATCTGGCCGCGCCCATGGCATGGCCGGCCGCCGTGCGGGCCTGGGTCATGGTGATCTCACCGCGCGCCCAGGCCCGGCCGAGTGCGATGGCGCGACGTGGCCGCGGGTCCTCCGGCTGAGCCGACTCGAAGAGCTCGAGGACGTGCTCCGCGCACGATGCCGCCCAGAGGGCGAGAAGCTGGTGATCCGGATCGGTGAGGGTCCCAACGCGGCGGATGGTCACCAAACGAGGGTCGCGGTCTTTCGGGAGGATCACACGTGGCACCCCTCTGCTCGCATCCGCCCTTTGAAGTCAGCTCGCGATGACCGGATCGATCGGATAGTCGAAGAGGATATCGGGACCGGCGGCGGTCAGCCGGGACCGGATCATCGAAGGATAGGCGGCACCGCAGGGAGGCCGGCGGCGCGGCAGGGTCTAGCTCGAGCCGGCGGGGGGTGCCGGGGTGGGCTCCGGCTGCGGTGCGTTGCTGCGGACGGATAGCCGGCCGCGGTCGAGCAGGGCGGTGCGCGGGGCGCGGCGGGCCAGCGACGAGTCGTGGGTGACCACGATCAGGCTGAGGCCGCGGTCCTTCCAGAGCCGCTCCATGATGCCGACGATCTCGGTGCGGGTGGTCTCGTCGAGGTTGCCCGTGGGCTCGTCGGCCAGGATCACCTTGGGCTCCTTCACCAGCGCCCGGGCGATGCCGACGCGCTGCTGCTCACCGCCGGACAGCTCCGGCGGGAAGAAACCGGCGCGCTCGTCCAGCCCCACCTCGGCCAGCGCCGCCAGGGCGCGCGACCTGCGTTGTGCCGCCGGGACGTGCAGCGGGACCAGGGCGACCTCCACATTCTCGGCGGCGGTGAGGGTGGGCATCAGGTTGTAGCTCTGGAAGATGAAACCGAAGCTCCGGCCGCGCACGTCGGTGAGTCGGGACTCGGGGAGGCCGCCCAGGTTCTGGCCGTCGAAGAGGATGCTCCCAGAGGTGGGGCGGTCCATGGCGCCCAGCGTCATGAGGAGCGTCGACTTGCCGTGCCCGGTGAGCCCCTGGATGGTGATGAACTCACCGTCCTCGATGTCGAGGTTCACGTCGCGCAGCGCGGCGACCGTGCCGCGCCCCTTGCGGTAGACACGGGAGAGGTCATGCAGCTGGTACATCGGGGGCCTCCAGGGGCGGGACGGCGCCCGCGCTGACGCGATCGGAGAGGATCGTGAGCATCTGGTTACTCCACCCGGCGCAGCGCCGCGGCCGGCCTCAGCCGGGAGGCCTGCCAGCCACCGACGGCACCGGCGATCAGCCCGCCGGCCACGGCTAGGGCGATGGCCACCAGCAGGATCTCGAGGCTGAGCGGTGCGGTCATGTGCACGGTCACGGGCTTCAGCGCGTTGCCGAAGGTGTGGGAGGCGACCCCCGAGGAGGAGCCCCCCACGGACACCGACGCTCCCCCGGAAATCGTCTGCGGAGGGCCGCCGAAGGTCGGTGTCGAGCCGCCCCCGGGGCTCTCGTCCGCCTGCACGGTGGGTACCAGCTTGGTGAAGACGAAAGTGCCGAGGTAGCCCACCCCCACCCCGAGCCCACCCCCGATCAGGCCCTGCACCAGCGACTCGCCCATCACCTGGGCGACGATGCGGCGGCTGCGCCACCCGATGGCCTTGAGGGTCCCGAACTCCCGCACCCGCCGGGTCACCGACCCCGTGGTGAGCAGCACCGCCAGCACGAAGGCCGCCACCAGGACCACGATGGCCACCGCCAGCCCCAGGGTCCCGGCCAGGTTGGAGGCGGTGCTCAGGGAGCCCGTCACGTCGCTGGCCAGGTTGGAGGCGGAGGTGACCGTGGCCGAGGGCATCAGCTTCTGGATCTCGGACTGAACCGCCGAGATCGCCGACGAGTTGGTGGCCGCCACGTCGATGGTGTTGACCTTGTTGCTGTCACCGGCGATCGACTGCGCCTGGCTGAGCGGGATGTAGACGTCCGAGGACGTCGAGCCCACCAGGGAGACCACGCCGATGACGGTGTACTTGGTGCCCGAGAGGGTGAGGGTGGAGCCGGCCTTGAGCGAGTCCTGGGTGGCGTAGCCGCTGCCCACCAGGGCCACGTGCTCGCCCTGCTTGGCATCCGCGAACCACGTCTTGGCCGCGGCGCTCCCCGAGCTTATGTTGCCCGCGCTCAGGAGCCCCACCCCGGGGGTGGTGGGGTCGATCCCGGTCAGGGTGAAATTGGAGATGTTGCCGCCGCTCGTGATGTCGAGAACCTGGAGTTGCAGGAGCCCGGCGGCGCCGGCCACCCCCTTGAGCCTGTCGATCGCCGACACCTCGCTGCTCTTGACGTTGTCAAGTCCGGGGTTGGGGAGCACGTGGTCCCCGGCGGCGGGCTCGCTGGTCGTCCCGCCCGGTCCGTTGATCGTGGTCGAGCCGCTCCCCCCGCTTCCTTGTTTTGTGCTGATCTGGATGCCCACCGGGCCGCTCCCGGCGGCGGGCGCCTGGGTCACCGTGAGGTCGGTGCCGACCCCGTAGAGGGACTGCAGCACCTTGCCGTCGGCGGCGTTCACGCCGGCGATCGCGCCGGTGAGGGTGATCACTAGGCCCACGCCGAAGGCCATGCCGATGGAGACGAAGGCTGCCGATCGAGCGCGCCGGCGCAGCTCGCGGGTCAGGTAACGGAAGTACACGTCTGGGATCTCCTGGGGTGAGCGGAGAGGGTCTGGTGTCCGGGTCCGCGGCAGTTCTACCCGTCCGGCGGTTTCGCCGCGGTTTCGAGGCGCGGAGGGTCTGGGCCCCGACCGGCGCTGCGGGCTCGAGGTCCGGGCTCGCGGTCCGGGTCCGGTCCGGTCCGAATCTCCGCTGCAACCTTTCCGAAACCCTGGCGCGCCATCCTCAGACCCGTTGCGCGGAGGCCTTCCCGGGTACCTCCGGTCAGGATCTGACCTCCGTCAGGTGGTGCAGGGCGAGGGCGGACTGCGGATGCGAGTGCTGGTGATCGAGGATGACGAAGAGATGGCCGAGACCGTCGCCCTCGGCCTGCGCCGTGAGCTGATGGCGGCGGACGTCGCTTTCGACGGTCGATCCGGCCTGGGGAAGGCGCTGAACAACGACTACGACGTGGTCGTGCTCGATCGCGACCTGCCGGGGATCCACGGGGACGAGGTCTGCGCGAGGCTGGTTGAGGCCGGCTGCCGCAGCCGGGTGCTGATGCTCACCGCGGCGTCGACCGTGGAGGCGATGGTGGACGGCCTCGGCATGGGGGCCGACGACTACCTCGCCAAGCCCTTCGACTTCCCTGTCCTAATTGCCCGGATCGGCGCACTCACGCGCCGGGCCCAGCCCACCATCCCCCCGGTGCTGCGCCGTGACGACCTGGAGGTGGACACCGCGCGGCGTCGGGCCATCCGGGCGGGACGGAGGCTCGATCTCGCGCCCAAGGAGTTCGGGGTGCTGGAGCTGCTGCTCGCCTCCCAGGGCCGGACGGTGTCGGCCGAGGAGTTGCTGGAGAGGGTCTGGGACGAGGCCGCCGACCCGTTCACCAGCGCCGTGAAGATCACCGTCAGCCGCTTCCGGTCCAAGCTCGGCGATCCCCCGCTCATCCAGACCGTGCCCGGCTCCGGCTACCGCGTCTGAGGTCGATGCCCGTGCTCCGCCGCCTGCTGCTCCGAGTCGCCGTCCGTCCCCACCTGCCCCGGCGCACCCTGCGTCTGCGCCTCACCCTCCTCTATGGAGGGCTCTTCCTGCTCTCGGGGGCGGTCCTGCTCACCACGTCCGACCTGCTGGTCAGCCACGCGACCGCCAGCGTCCGGCTGCCGGCTCCTTCCGGCACGGTGATCTACGGGAGCGGCAGCCTCCAGCAGGTGAACGGCTCCGGCGCGCAGGTCTCGGTCACCACCGGAGGACCGGTCCCGATCGCCTGCGGAGAGAGCGCTGACGGTGAACTGTGCTCGGGCCCATCTCAAGGCGTGCTCGCCCAGGCCCAGACCCTGGCGGCTCAGGCGGTGGCGACGCACAATGCCGAGACCAACGCCCTCCTGCTCTGGTCGGCGGTCGCCCTGGCCGGCATGGCGATCGTCTCCATGGGCCTCGGCTGGGTGGTCGCAGGCCGGGCGCTTCGGCCCCTGCGCAGCATCACCGCGGCCGCCCGTGACATCTCCGCGACCAGCCTGGACCGGCGTCTTGCCCTGAAGGGGCCCGGGGACGAGATCAAGGAGCTGGGTGACACCTTCGACGGGCTGCTCGCCCGCCTCGAAGCCGCCTTCTCGTCCCAGCGGAGCTTCGTGGCCAACGCCTCCCACGAGCTGCGCACCCCGCTGGCCCGGCAGCGGGCGATCATGCAGGTGGCCCTCGCCGATCCCCAGGCCACCGCCGGCTCGCTGCGCGAGGCGCACGAGCGGGTGCTCGCCTCGGGCGCCGAGGAGGAGCGCCTCATCGACGCGCTCCTCACCCAGGCGCGCAGCCAGGCGGGCCTCGAGCACCGTGAACCGCTGGACCTGGCGGCAGTGGCGGGGCAGGTCATCTCCGGCCGGCGCTCGGAGGCCCGCGCCCGCCGGCTCGAAATTCGGTCGGAGCTCTCTCCGGCCCTGGCGAGCGGCGATCCACGGCTGGTCGAGCGCCTGGCCGCCAACCTGGTGGACAACGCGATCCACCACAACGTCGACGCTGGGTCCGTGGAGATCTCGACGGTCACCCGCGGCGCACGGGCGGTGCTGCGGGTGGCCAACACCGGGCCCGTGGTGCCGGAGGCCGAGATCGGTCGGCTCTTCCAGCCGTTTCAGCGGATGGCCCCCGAACGAACGCGGGGTGGGGATCGCGGTACCGGGCTCGGTCTCTCCATCGTCCAGGCCATCGCGGACGCCCACGGCGCCGCCATCGCCGCCCGCCCGCACCGCGACGGCGGTCTGGAGGTGGAGGTGACGTTCCCTGTTGCCGCTGCTCAGGTGTGAGGGGGTGGGGGTCCTAGACTGGCCGTAGTGCGGAGGTAGGCCATGGCAGCCAGCGCCGATCTGATGCGGGCGGTCCGGTTCCACGAGTACGGCGACCCATCGGTACTGCGGGTCGACGAGGTGCCCCGCCCCCGGCCCGGGGCGGGCGAGGTGCTGGTGGAGGTGCGCGCCGCGGGGGTGAACCCCTTCGACTGGAAGCTGCGCTCCGGCGGCCTCCAAGCTTTCCTGCCCGTCGAGCTGCCCCACGTTCCCGGGCTCGAGCTCGCCGGCACCGTCGCCGAGCTGGGCCCCGGCGTGACCGAGTTCAGCCTCGGCGACGACGTCTTCGGCCGCGCCCAGGGCGCGTACGCCGAATATGCCATCGCCCCGGCGCAGTCGATTGCCCGGAAGCCGGAGGTCCTCAGCTTCGTGGAGGCTGCGACCCTTCCCAACGGTGGCATCACCGCCTGGTGGGGGCTCTTCGAGATCGCGGGCCTGGAGAGCGGTCAGCGCCTGCTGGTCCAGGGCGGCGCCGGCGGGGTGGGCGGGCTGGCGGTCCAGCTGGGTCGCTGGAAGGGCGCACACGTCATCGCCACCGCCTCAACGGCCAACCTCGACTTCGTCCGTTCTCTGGGTGCGAACGAGGTCGTCGACTACTCGGTCTCCCGTTTCGAGGAGGCCGTCGGCGATGTCGATGTGGTCCTCGACACCGTCGGAGGCGATGTCACCGACCGATCGTGGAGCGTCCTCAGGAAGGGGGGCATCCTCGTCTCGGCGGCGGGGATGCCACAGCCCGAGCGGGCCGAGCAGCACGGCGTCCGCACGTCTGGGGTGCGGGCAGGGGCGGACGTCCGTCCGATCCTCGAGCAGCTGGCCGCGCTCGTCGTCGACGGAAAGCTGAAGCCGCACGTCGGCGAGCGCTTCCCGCTCGCCGACGTGGAGGCGGCGCAGCGCGCGTCCGAGACCGGCCACGGTCGGGGTCGCATCGTCCTCGAGGTGTCGGACTGAATCGGCTCAGATCTCGCGACGCTGGGACATGACAACGAAAGCATGCAAATCCCGCGACTCTGGGACATAATGCGAACGTGGCTGCACAGCCTCCACGACTAGCGGGTCTTCGTCCCTACAACCTCGTTGCGGGATTCCTCCATCTGGCGCAAGCCGTGGCCATCGTGCTCCTGGCCAACAGCTTCTCTCTGCCGGTTCGGGCCACTTACCTGGCGGGGCCTCCGGGGCCGGGCATTGGCCACCACGTCGTCACCCTGTTCAGCGTCAACTTCGCCTGGGCGATCGCGGCATTCTTTGCCCTCTCAGCTCTGGCGCACTTCACCGTGGCCGGCCCGCGCTGGGGTTCCTACCAGGCCCAGCTGCTCAAGGGTCGCAACCCCTATCGCTGGCTCGAGTACTCGCTCAGCGCGTCGATCATGATCGTGCTGATCGCCATGCTGGTCGGCATCAGTGAAGTCGCAGCGCTGGTTGCCCTGATTGGGGTGAACGCCTCGATGATTGGGTTCGGTTGGATGCAGGAGCGCTACGAGGCCCCGGGCGCGGGGCTTGGCCCCTTCTGGATCGGCTGCATCGCCGGCGTGATCCCGTGGATCGCGATCGCGATCTATCTGTACGCACCAGGTGCCAACCAGCACGCCCCTGGATTCGTGTACGGCATCTTCTTCTCGATCTTCGTCTTCTTCGACTGCTTTGCCGTCAACCAGCTGCTGCAGTACAGGAAAGTGGGCAGGTGGCGGGACTACCTGTACGGGGAGCGGGCGTACATCGCCCTCTCTCTGGTCGCGAAGAGCTTGCTCGCATGGCAGATCTTCGCCTCGACGCTCGCCTCCACAGCCGCGCACTGATCCCCTTGGCCGTGTGACGGCCTAACTGGGGACGACGACGACCCGGGTGCCACTCGTGGACGCGGCGTCCCAGGCGGCGGAGATCTGCGAGAGGGGGAAGACGCGGGTGGGAGGGGCGATCCTCCCATCGGCGATCAGCTGCAGGTAACCGGGCACCTGGGCGGCCAGGTTGGCGAGGGAGGACGAGCCGGCTCCGCTGCCCGAGATCCGGATGCGGCGGCTGCGCAGCAGGGCGGCGGGCAGCGCCGCCTCCGGCCCCGCCATGGCGCCGATCTCCACATAGGCAATGTCGGCGGTGTCCTCCTCGAGCCCATGGCGTTGGAGCGCGGCGAACGTCGCCTCCGCCGGCAAACCCCAGGTGAAGTCGAGGATAAGCTCGGGCGGCTGACCTCCGAAGGCGGCGCTCAGTGCCGCGATGTCCTGGGCCCGGTCACCGGCGAGCGGGACCGGGACGGCTCCGGCGGCGGCGACGCGCTCGAGGGCGGCTGGGTTGCGGCCGGCGGCGATGACCCGGGTGGCGCCGCAGAGGAAGGCGTTCTGCACGGCCAGCTGACCGGCGACACCGGTGGCGCCGAGCACCAGGACGGTCCCCAGCGCCGGCCTCTGCTCCAAGCGCGCTCGAAGCGGCAGCCACGAAGCCAGCCCGGGGTTCACGCCGCCGGCAACCGCCACCGGGTCGGCGCCCGGCGGCAGGGTCAGGCGCAGAGCGGCGGGAACAGCCATGCGCTCGGCCAGGGTGCCATAGGGGGCCTCGACGAAGCCGGTGTAGATCAGCGAGCCGTCGGCGGTGCGGGCGACGGCATCGACACCCGGGATGAGCGGCCAGCTGCCGGTGCTGCCGTAGTGGCGCCCGGTGGCCAGCGACCGCACCACCGGGTGGATGCCCGAGGCGACCAGGTCGACGAGTTCGCGCCCCTCGGTCACGATCGGCTCGGCGAATTCGCCGCATTCGGGATGCCCACCGCTCATTTGCACGATCGCCGCCCTCACCGCCAGGTCCTCCCTAACGTCGTTCAGGTGGCAGAGCGTAGCTCATGACCAATCGGCCGATAACCATGGAGAGCAGTCGATGACCGTGACGCTCATCACCGGCGCCAACCAGGAGCTCGGCCGCGAGACTGCCCGCCATGGGGGGTGATCGACGAACGTGAAGGACATTTGGACGTTCTTGTCAACAACGCCGGCATCGGGCTGGTGCCCCGCCACCTAAGGCAGGATCTCGACATACCCATCCGTTCCGTTCACGCGGATCCTCGCCCCATCCCGGATCAGCCGGGTGGCATGCTCCACCCCCACGACGGCCGGCAGGCCGTATTCTCGTGCGATCACCGCGCCATGGGTCATGAGGCCCCCCACCTCTGTCACCAGGCCCCTGATCGCGACGAACACAGGCGTCCAGCTGGGGTCCGTGTAGGCGGTGACCAGGATGTCGCCCGCTTCGAGATCGGCCTCGGCCATGCCCAGGATGACGCGAGCCCGCCCCTCGACGGTCCCGTCGGAGACGGGTAAGCCGATCAGCGCGCCGGCGGGGACATCGACGCGTCCGTACGCACCGGTGACGACCTCGCCATCCGACGTGAGCACCCGGGGCGGTGTGAGCGCCTGATACGAGCTGAACGCTTCCTTGCGCCGGCGGAGGAGCTGCTCATCCACCTGGCGCGTGCGCACGACCTCGTGGAGCTCCGGGAAGGTGAGGTAGAAGATGTCCTCCTTCTCACCGAGCAGGTGGGCCTGCACGAGGCGCCCGGCCTCTTCCAGAAGGGCCCGCTTGTAAACGAAGTAGCGGCTGACCATGCCGTACTTCGGATACTCCCGGTACCCGATGAAGGTCCGGACCCGGTCGATCATCCGCTTGGCCTCTCCGGCCTTCCGCTCCCCGTCCGGCAGGGCGCGCAAGCGCTCCAGCACCTCCTGCTCCTTCGTCCAAGCGTCCTGCCGGCCTTGTTCCAGGCGCCGCTCGCCGGCGCCCGGCTCGAAGTTCTTGATGTTGCCGAGGAGCACGGACACGAGCGTGGTGGGGCGCTCGCTCCAGCGCGGCCTGGTGATGTCGATCTCCCCAACGCAGCGCATGCCGTACTGGTCGAGGTAGGCCTGGAAGGCGTCTCGCGCCTCTCGCCCGCCGGTGAGGGTGGGCAGCTCGTCCAGGAAGTCCTCGTCCCCCTCGACGTGTTGCAGAAAGGCGACCACCTCCGGGTGTGGCCGGATCACGTCGGCGACGTCGAGGAGCGCCAGACCCATCTCCGACGTGACGTTGTGGGGGACGGACTGAGTGAGCGTGTCGGCCGCGTTCCTCTCGCCCAGCCAGGCCTCCAGCTGCTCGTTGAGCCACCAGGTGGCCTCCATGGCCGACATGAACACCTGATGGCTGTGCGGATCGAAGAGGATCCGCTTCAATTCCTGGATGTCCACCCGGATGAAGTCGAGCAGCTCCGATCCAGACTTCGTCCGGATGTCGCGCTTCAAGGTGGCGATGGAGGCCCGGCTGTGCTCGATCAGCGCGACGACGATGGCCGGATCGGCCTCGAGCGGGGCTTGGGTGTCGCCGGCCGGCGCCCGGCCAGGACTTGCCTCCGGGAGCGTCGGGATGAAGTCGCCGCGCTCGACGATGGCCTGCAGTGCGTCTCCGATCAGCGGATCGGATCTCCCCAGGGCCCTCAGGAGGCCTGCGCGACTGGTTGGCGAACCCAGATCCCGGGTGACGTCGACGAACAGTCTCCCGCCGGCCTCGGACATGGGCCGCAGCGCCGTCAGCTGCCACAGGGAGAGCCCCAGGGGTTTCATGGGGTCGGTCATCATCTGCTGGTGACCGACGGAGACGTAGACGTGGTTCTCCCGATCGCCGGCCGCGGGGATGGGGAACAGCGTGGTGATCGGCCGGCTCTGGACGATCTGGAACCCATCGTCGACCAGGCACCATTCGATGTCCTGCGGATGGCCGAAGTGCGCTTCGATCCGCCGGCCCAGCCGCGCGAGCCGCACGACCTGCCCATCGGTCAGCGCCGGCCGCTCCTGACTCTCCGGCGCGATCGCGAGCGTCTGCGTTCCACCGGCCGGCGAGGCGTGGATGGCAACCCGCTTGGTGGCGACCGATCTGGTGACGACCTCACCGTCCCGCACCCTGTAGACGTCCGCGTTGACCAGGCCGGCGACCAGGGCCTCGCCGAGGCCGAAGCCGGCCTCTACGCAAGCGACTTTCCGGTTTGACGTGACCGGGTCGGCCGTGAAGAGGATGCCGGCAGCCTGAGGGAAGACCATCTGCTGCACGACCACGGCCATCTGGGTCTTCCGGTGGTCGAAGCCGTTCCGCAGGCGGTAGGTCACGGCCCGCTCGGAGAAGAGCGAGGCCCAGCAGCGGCTGATGTGATGGAGGATCGCCGCCGGCCCCAGGATGTTCAGGTAGGTGTCCTGCTGGCCTGCGAAGGAGGCGACCGGCAAGTCCTCTGCCGTCGCGCTGGAGCGGACGGCGCAGGCAGCTTGCTCGCCAAGCCGGGCGAGCGCGAGCCCAATCGCCTCCGCCAGATCGTCGGGGATGGCGATCCCCTCGAGGGTCCGGCGGACCTCCGCGCTGAGCGTGCGGATGGCCTCCCGGTCCTCCGGGTCCAGGCGCGACAGCGGGTCGAGCCGTTCATCAATGGACGGTGCCTTCGCCACGATCCGCCGGAAGGCGTCCGTCGTCACGCAGAAGCCAGCCGGCACGTGGATGCCTTCGATCCGCGAAAGCTCCCCCAGGTGGGCGCCCTTGCCGCCAACGAGCGCGACCTGCGTCTGGTCGACCTCCTCGAGACCCAGCACGTAGCGCTCGATCATCGCGACGCGCCTCCGCAAGACACGGACGTTGCGACTCCCATTGCCAGTATTCTGGTCCTCGGTCGGCGATTCTGCGGCACGGCCCGGGCCTTGCCGCTAGCCCTGCGGCGGACGATATACTGAGTCGAGGCAATCGCTTCCGGTTCTTGCTGAAGGTGCTGTGGATGGCAAAGCCCCTGATTCTTTGGGACATCGACAGCACGTTGGTGACGACCAGCCTGTCGGCCGCCGATGTCTACACAGAGGCCATGGCGCAGTTGGGGGTCGGGCCGGTCTCCTTCGAGGGAGTCACCATTGGAGGGCAGACCGACTGTTCGCTACTGGCTCTGGCGTACGCTCAGGTTTTCCCCACAGGAGACTTCTCCTCCGTGCGTGGCCGGGCCATCGAGGCTCTCGATGGAGTGACCAGGGCCAGGGTCCAAGCGAGTGACGCCACCGTCGAGGTGCTGCCCGGCGTGAAGGACTGCCTGGCAGCATTTGCAATGCTCTCGTATGAGCAGGCATTGCTGACGGGGAACAGCCGGGAGCGAGCCCGCCTAAAGCTGGAGCGTTTTGGCCTGTTTCCCTATTTCAACCTGGGCCTGTCCCAGTTTGGCGATCACAGCGTGAACAGGCCCGACCTTGCGCAGGAGGCCCTGCGTGCCTGGCAGGGGGTGGGCGGCAGGCGAGAGCAGGTGGTGGTGATCGGGGACACGCCCCGGGATGTCGCCTGCGCTCGTGCCATCGGGGCGTTGGTGATCGCCGTGGCCAGCGGTTCCTCGAGCTTGGAGGAATTGCATGACGGAGGTGAGGGTATTCTGGCGATTCCTTCGTTGCGAGATCACCAGATGATGGTTCGTTGGATCGAGCAACAGATGGCTGATCCGGGAGAGTGACTGCCGTGGAGGTCCTTCCATCGTTTGATCTCAAGGGGCAGGTCGCGCTGGTCACCGGAGCTGCCCGCGGATTGGGCCGAGCCATGGCCGTGGCCCTGGCTCATGCCGGGGCCGATGTTGCGGTGGGCCTGCGATCGCTGGATACGGCAGCGGAGGTCGTCTCGGGAGTCGAAGCAGAGGGACGGCGGTGCCTTCCGCTGCCCATGGATGTGCTCGACCTCGACCAGGTGCGCTCCGCGGTGGGGGAGGCAGCCTCCAAGATGGGGCGCCTCGACATCCTGGTCAACAACGTGGGCGTGGGTCCGTCGAACCTCGCGGTGGATGTGACGGTGGAGGACTTTGATTTCACCGTCGATGTCAACCTCAAGGGGACGTTTTTCGCCAGCCAGGCTGCCGCTCTAATCATGATTCCGCAAGGGTTCGGGCGGATCATCAACCTCAGCAGCCAGGCCGGATTCGTGGCGCTGCCCACGGAGTCCGTCTACTGCATGACCAAGGCGGCCATCGCCCACCTGACCAAGTGCCTGGCGGTCGAGTGGGGTCCCCACGGCATCACCGTCAATGGGGTGGCGCCCACGTTCATTCGTACGCCTGGCACCAGGGCCGCGCTGAGTGACCCGGCCTTCGAACGTGACGTGACCGAGCGTATCGCCGCCCTGCACCGCATCGGGGAACCCATGGACGTGGCGGGTGTGGTGGTCTTCCTCGCCTCACCGGCCGCGTCACTCATCACCGGCGAGACGATCCTCGTCGACGGTGGGTGGACCGCCCGCTGATCCTCCCTCGAGGTTGCCCTGACCCACCGATCTGTGGCGCGGGAGGCGAGCGGTGTTCAGTACCCGGTGGCCATCGCAGGCACCCTGGCCGCTCACCGCGTGAGTGAGGAGCTTGCCTTCACCTCGTGCAGCCGGCCGCTGTGGACGTCGTACACGAAGCCGCGCACGTCGTCCTTGTGGGGCAGGAAGGGGCTGGCCTGGATGCGCGCGATTGACTGACGCACGTCGCCGTCCAGGTCGGGGAAGGCCTCGAGAGCGAAGGAGGGTCGGATGCCGACCTCAGCCTCGATCTGCGCCTTGACGTCGTCGTCGTGGAAGGTGAGCATGCCGCAGTCGGTGTGGTGAATGAGGATGATCGCGGTGGTCCCGAGCAGTCGCTGGGAGATGGTGAGCGAGCGGATGGCGTCGTCCGTGACCACCCCGCCCGCATTGCGGATCACGTGCGCGTCTCCGACCTCGAGCCCCAGGATCTCGGAAACGTGAAGTCGCGCGTCCATGCAGGCGACGACGGCCAGCCGGCGCGCTGGGGGGAGGGGCACGGCGCCCTTGTCGAAGGCGGAGGCGTAGGCGGCGTTTTGGCTCAGAGCCTCGTCGATGACGGACACGATGACTTTCCCTTTGCTGCAGATGCGGAGTTGCAGCCGGCCGCGCACATCCCAGCTGTGCTACCGGCCGGCCTCCTTCACGGAGAGGACAGCAGTCTCCACGCCACACGGCGACAAGCCGGCGCGGAGGCGCGCTCAGTCGCGGCGCGTACAGGAATCCTTACAGCGGAGACCCTGGTCCATCCAGAGCCTGCGTGTCAAGGGCGGGGCTACGCGGCGAGACACCTCGTGACCATAACCGGAGGCGGCCTCTGACGTCAATCCTGCTTCCCGCTTCGTGCTTCACGAACCGGACCCGGGCGGCGCGTCGGCGGCGCTGAACGCAGCCCGCCGGGCGTCCAGGCCAGTCACTATATGTCTGGTGATGCCCACGCCCCCGGACCGGCACTCCCGTGCTCAGGCTGCCCCTGACGCTGATCCATTGCGTCGATCACCGCTTGGGGTCGATCCCCAGGCACCGCGGCCAGGGGGGCCGGACGCGGGCGCGATTCGAGCCGGGCTGGAGGAGAGGCGGCGCACCCTGGAGGACGAGGTGCGAGCCCTCAGTGAGCACGACCCTGCGGAATCCGCCCACCTGCAGTTCGGGAAGCGGATCGGGGACGGCACCGCGTACGCCGTCGAGCGGATGACCGGGGCCTACCAGGCGCGAACCCTGTACCAGACCATCACCCAGATCGAGGCGGCTCTCGACCGTCTGCGCGACGGCAGTTACGGCACCTGCCAGGGGTGTGGCGAGGCCATACCGGAAGAGCGGTTGGCGGCGGTACCGTGGACCGCCTTCTGCGTCGGCTGCGCCTCGCGGCCGAGCTCGCGCCGGTAGGAGCCCCTTCCCTTGATACGCCACAGCCGAGTTCAGTGCCTGCTCCCGTTGCTCCTCCTGCTCCTGGTGTCCTGCGGCCAGGGTTCGTCCCTCCGCACGTCCCCGGGTGCGCCGTCGGCGACGTCGAACGCCACTGGCCAGGTCGGGACGACGACCACCCCGAGCCCCACGCCGGCACCGACGCCCGTGCCGACGCCGAGCACGACGGTCAAGCTCTCCGTCCAGATCGAGCTCGAACCCAATGACTATGCACATCGGAACTACTGTGCCGAAGGCGCGATCGCGGTCCTCCTCTCGACCTGGACCACCGCCGTGCCCTCGATCGATGCCATCGGCGTTGCGGCCCACGTCGCCGAGTCCACCGGGACCATCGGCGACAACGCGGTGGCGGCGATCAACGCCTACCTGGAGCAGATCACCGGGACGGCGAACTACGCGTACACCGGAACCCACGTCACGTCACTGCCGGTCTTCGAATCCCAGCTCGAGACGGACCTCTCGGGGCTGGGACGCTTCACCGCCGCCGGTCACGGGAGCCCCGTGCTGGTGCACGTCATGACCGCCACCCTTCCGGGATGGGGCGGGTATCAAGCGCAGCACATGATCTCGGTTTTCGGGTACGACTTCACGGCGGGCACGCCCGCCCGCGACACCGTCACCTATGTGGAGAGCGCAGGCTCCGTCGCCGCATACAACGGCCCTCAAGTGGAGACCATCTCACTGGCCGCACTCTGGACTGCGATGCAGAACTACAACACGGACATCACGACCGATCTCGTGACCGTGATCTCCTGAAGGCTGCGGAGCAGGCGGTCTACCGCCTCGTGAGGTCTGCCTCCGCCGGGGGGTATCGGTCACCCGCCACGACGATCTGCGAGGCGGCGGCTTCGATGCTCCGCAGGTCCTCGGGTGTCAGCTCGATGAGAGCCGCGGCGATGTTCTCCTCGAGACGGTTGAGCTTGGTGGTGCCGGGGATCGGCACGATCCAGGGTGCCTGCGCCAGCAACCAGGCCAGCGCGATCTGCGCCGCCGTCGCGTGCTTCTCGTCGCCCAGCCTCTCCAGCAGGTCGACCACGGGGCGGTTCGCCCCGCGGGCCTCCGGCGTGAAACGGGGCAGGGTCCTGCGATTGTCGTTGCTGCCGAACGCCGTCGTCGCGTCGATCTTTCCGGTGAGGAAGCCCCTGCCGAGCGGACTGTAGGGGACGAAGCCGATGCCCAGCTCCGCGCAGGCCGGCAGCACGTCCGCCTCGGGGAGGCGCCACCAAAGGGAGTACTCGCTCTGGACGGCCGCGACCGGCTGGACCGCGTGCGCTCGGCGGAGGGTCTCCGCCCCTGGCTCGGACAGGCCGAAATGCTTGACCTTGCCCTCGGCGATCAGCGCCTTCACCGCGCCGGCCACCTCCTCGATCGGAACGGTGGGATCGACGCGGTGCTGATAGAAGAGGTCGATCGCGTCGACCCGCAGACGCTTGAGCGATTCCTCGGCGACCTGGCGGATGCGTGCCGGGCGGCTGTTGACGCCGCCCGATCCGCCGGGACCGAGGTCGAAGCCGAACTTGGTGGCGATGACGATGCCCTTCCGAACCGGCTGCAGCGCCTCGCCCACGAGCTCCTCATTGGTGAACGGCCCATAGACCTCGGCGGTGTCGAAGAAAGTGACGCCGCGCTCCACCGCGGCTCGGATCAGCGCGATCATCTCCGCCCGGTCGGGGGCCAGGCCACGGTGATGGTTCATGCCCATGCAGCCCAGGCCGATGGCCGAGACCTCGAGGCCGCTCCTTCCCAGCTTGCGCATCTCCAACCGAGTGCCTCCTGCGCGCGTGCTCATGAGCGTCTGGTCTCCCGCTCTCCGTCCGTCCCGCTCGCGGCGTTCAGAGCGTGAACTCCTCGCCGGCACCGAGCGGCAGCCGGCCGTGCCGCGAGAGCAGCCACACCTGCTGTCTTCCCCGGACGGTCCAGCGGGAGAGGTCGGCGTCCTCGCTGACGATGGCGGTCTCCTCATCGATGCCCACCACGGTGACGCCGGCGGGGAGGTGCACGGTCGCCCAGTGGGCCACGCCGGGAACCCAGCGCCTCATATGGTCGAAATGGGGGATCACGCGGAGCCTGGGCACCACGCCGAGGCCGGTGCGCGGCTTGCCGGCGAGGTGCCTCAGGTCCGGGACCCACGAGGTCAGCGCCATCGCCCCTGCGCTGCATCCCGCCAGCGCGGCTCCGGCTTGCCACGCTTCGTAGATCGCGGCCCAGACGCGGGTCCCCTGAAGCGAGTCCGCCAGGTGGGTGGGGCTGCCCCCGGAGAGGTAGATGAGACCGGCTCCGGCGACCAGCTCGGCGTTGCCGCGATCCTCGGCCGTCTCGCGGTCGAGCACCACGAGCGGGACCGCCTCGACCCCCAGGCGTGCCGCCTGCTCCGCTCCGAGCGCGATCCACCGGGAGATGGAGGCGGGCCCTTCCCGCCCGGCCGCCGTTGGCAGCTGCACATACTTCGGCGACCGGCCCGCGACCAGCGCCGCCTCGAGCTCGAGCATCGCCGGGAGGTACTCTCCGCTGCCGACTAGGGCGACGGGTCCGGGCTCAGCCACTCTGCTCCTCCTTCTGGGTGGACGGCACTCAATGATGCGGAATGTTGCCGTGGCGCCGTCCCTGCGGCGGGGTGTGCGGCAGGTCGCGGGAGGGTCGAGCCGGCCCGGGGCTAGCTAGCTAGACTGGGAGGCTGAGATGTGTGACACGTTCGTGGCCATCACCGGTGACGGGGTGATGTTTGCCAAGAACAGCGACCGGGACCCCAACGAGTCCCAGTGCCTCGACTGGGTTGCGGCGGCCGACCACGCGATCGGCGATCGGGTGCAGTGCACATGGATCGACATCCCGCAGGTGGCCCACACCGCTGCGGTGATGCTGTCCCGGCCGTGGTGGATGTGGGGCGCGGAGATTGGGGCCAATGAGCACGGCGTGGTCATCGGCAATGAGGCGGTGTTCACCAAGGGCGGGTATGGCGACAGGGCACTGCTGGGCATGGACCTGATCCGCCTCGCTCTGGAGCGGTCTGGCACCGCCCGGGAGGCGGTGGGGGTGATCGTCGACCTGTTGGAGCGCCACGGGCAGGGCGGCCCCTGCAGCCACGAGCACCAGGATTTCACCTACGACAACAGCTTCCTGGTGGCGGACCCGCGGGGTGCCTTCGTGGTCGAGACCGCCGGCCGCCACTGGGCGACCGAGGAGGTGCGCGGGCCGGCGCGGAGCATCTCCAACGGGCTCTCCATACCGGGATTCGCCCGTGCCCATGCGGATCGGGTCCGCACGTGGGTGGCGTCGGCCGCGATCCGGTGCCGTCGCACCCGCGAGGCGGCCGGTAGGGCCACCGGGCCGGCCGACCTGATGGCGGCGCTCCGCGATCACGGCGGCTCGGCGGCGCCTCGCTGGTCGCCCATCCACGGCGGTCTGGGCGCGCCGTGCGCCCACGCCGGCGGCGTTCTGGCCTCCAGCCAGACGACTGCGTCGTGGGTCTCCGACCTCCGAGGCGGGCTCCAGCACTGGGCCACCGCCACCTCGGCCCCGTGCACCTCGCTGTTCAAGCCGGTCCGGGTGGACACCCCGGTTGACCTCGGTACGTCGCCGACCAACCGCTTCGATCCGGGGGCGCTGTGGTGGCGCCACGAGCTGGTTCACCGCGGCACCCTGGCCAGCTATGCGGCGCTGAACCCTGGCTACCGCGAGGCCCGGGACAGCACCGAACGTCGGTGGATCGACGACCCACCGATGTCTCGGGAGGCGTTCGAGGAGGCTGACCGGCTCGAGCAGGCCTGGATGGCCGGTATCACCGCATCCGGCCACCGCGACACCCGGCCGGCCTGGGTCCGCCGGGAGTGGCGCGCCATCGATCGGGACGCCCGATTGGGCGGTGCCCAGCTGGACAGGGAACCTCAACCTTCACCGCGGTGACGGCAAGCGAAAAGGTGGGAGCCTCTATGGACATGGATCGTGTCGAGCAAGTCCGCCGTTTCTGGGAGGCTGACGCGGCCACCTACGATCGGGACCCCGGCCATTACCCCGTGGCTCCGCTGGAGCGCGCTGCGTGGCGGGCCACTCTCGAGAGGCTGTTGCCGGCGGCGCCGGCGAGGGTTCTCGACGTGGGGGCGGGAACCGGGTTCCTCAGTCTCATCGCCGCGGAGCTGGGCCATCACGTGACCGCCGTCGACCTGTCGTCGGGGATGCTGGGACAGCTCCGAGCCAAGGCGGAGCAGGCGGATCTCAGCGTCGAGATCGTGGAGGCCGAGGCCACCGCCGTACCTCCGGGACCTTTCGATGCCGTCATCTCCCGGCACCTGCTCTGGACGCTCCTGGAGCCGATGGAGGCCCTCCGCGGCTGGCACGGGGTGGCGCTCCAGGGAAGGCTGATTCTCGTCGAGAGCATGTGGGGGGATCCGACGAGCGGCGTGGAGAAGGTCCGGCACTGGGCCGGTCGGGGGCTGGCTCGAGCCAGACGAACGGCGCCAGCCCACCATGCCCCCTACGCGCCTGAGCTGCGCGCGGCCCTGCCCCTCGGAGAGGGGACGAGCCCCGAGACCTTGCTCCAGCTGGTGTCAGCATCGGGGTGGGCATCGCCACGCCTCCATCAGCTGACCGATGTGGGCTGGGCCGCCCGGCGCCGGCTGCCATGGCCCGAGCGGGCCCTCGCCGGCGCTCCTCCCTTCGCCGTGGTGGCGGGCAGCTGAGCGGGAACCGGGGGGCCCAAGGAGCGGATCAGTCCGCCTGAGGTGACCCGGAGGCAGCTGGAGGGCGCAGTCGGAGACGCCGCTCAGTACCGGCTCACGTGTGGGCTGCCAGCCACGCGAGGATGCCGGCTTCCACCTCCGGGTCCAGGTGAGCGTCGGCTGCGTTGTACCCGGACATGACCTCGGCTTGCGTCAGCTCGGAGCGCGGCCTGGACTCGTGCTTGAGGACGTGATTCGCACTGTCAGGAAAGACGAATGTCACATCCTTCCGTCCCGCGGCAGAGCGCTGCAGCGGCTCCCCGTCGGCCTGCCAGTCCACCTGGACGTCCTTCTTGCCAATGATCACGAGGACGGGAACGCTCACACCGCTCAGCAGGGTGGCCGCGTCCGCGGTCCAGAGCTCTCGGGCGAAGGGCAGGTTGGCAGGCGTCTCCAGGCTCTGCAGCAGGAGCTGGACGCCGTCGGGGAGCGCCGGGTCCGGGTTGATGGGCTCGCGAGCGAGGAAGCGGGCGATGGCTGCGTCGTAGAGACCGAGGAGCGCCATGCCGTTGGGGATCCCGGCTGCCTGCGCGGCCAGCTGGGACCGGGCGACGGCGCCCACGGCGCGTCCGGGAGGCCCGGTGAGGATCAGCCCCGCCAGGGGGATCGCAGGGCTGTGGAGCTGGTAGTTGAGCGCATGGAGTGTGCCTTCGCTGTTGCCGAGCGCGAAGAGGCGATCCGCACGCACCCGCGGGTGGGCTGCCAGGGTGCGCACCGCGCCGGCCAGCTCGTCGACGTGGCTCTGCATGCTGATCTTGCCGACCAGCAGCGGGATGGTCTCGCGAACGTGGGGCCCCGAGGCGCGCTTGTCGTAGCGCAGTGACGCGATCCCGGCCCCTGCCAACGCCTCTGCCAGCAGCCGGGCGCTGCCATTGGCCCCCGGGAGCAAGGGTGAGTTCCAGTCGCGGTCCGTGGGCCCGCTGCCCGCCACCAGGACGACGGCGGGGAAGGGGCCGGGGCCCCGAGGCGCGACCAAGGTGCCATGGACGGTGGTCGGGCCCAGCGGCCAGCTGACCTCCGCGCTCTCACCCAAGGGCTCTCGAGCGGGCATCGTTGTCACCCTCTACCTCTCTGCGTGCTTGGGCCCGGTTTGCGCGAGCGCCATTGAAAGCCACGGCAGCGCTGATCATCTCCTTCAGAGCGCGCTCGTCGACCTGGTCATCCTGGTGGACGTCGATGGCCCGCCAGCGGTTGCCTTCGAGGCCCGCGTTGAAAAACCTATGCGGATCGGGGAGATCTGCGCCCTGAGCGAAGGTCAGCTTCACCTTGTCCTTGTGAGCGTTGGCCACCGCGATCTGTCCATGGTGAGACCAGACGGGGCTGCCCTTCCACTTCCATTCCTCGATGATCTCGGGGTCAGCATCACGAATGGTCTTGCGAAGCCTGGCGAGCGTCTCGCCCCGCCAGCCGGCGAGGTCCGAGATGTAGGTGTCGATGATTTCGGATGGGTTCATTCTTTCACCAGCTAGCCCTGCTCGAGCACCAGCTGCGTCTCGGCGGCCGTCGTCGTGAGCCCGGAACCCTTGAACCAGGGGATGGGGATGAGCGGTGAGTAGTTGTAGCCGATCACCACCTGAACGACATCCGCTCCGGTCGATGCCGCCGGAATCACGCAATCGGTCCCCATCGGGTACAGGGTCTGGGTGGTCATCTCGTCGTTGGTGGCGCTCCAGTTGGCGCAGAGCGACTGGGTGGACCCGTTCAGGTAGTAGTAGCGGATGCTGACACAGCCGGTGCCAGGCGTGAGCGTCGCCAGGTCGGCGGCGCTGGGTGGCCAGACCGAGTCCGAGTCCGGGCAGTCCTTGTTGAGGATGTTGGCGTCGGCAGCGGCAGCCATGGCGATGCGCTCGATGGTCCCCGAGACCGGGGCGGTGGCGTTGCTCCAGCAGCTCGTGTTCCCGGTCTGGGTGACGCCGACTCCGGTGATGGGGCAGACGTCCACGGCGGCTGCCCGCACCGCCACCCGCGCGGCGTTCTCGACGGACAGTCGTGACGCGAAGTAGCCGCCGTAGTCGATGCCCCCGAAGATCAGGGCCAGGAGCACGGGGAGCACCAGAGCGACCTCCGTCAGCGACTGACCGCTCCGGTGGCGGCGGCCCGCGGTCACGGGGCCACCTCCATGGAGTAGCTCTCCGTGAAGAGCGGCGTGATGTGCAGCCCGTTCAGCGTGATCATGATGGGATTGCCGGATGCGCTCTCGGTGATGGCGACGGTCACCGCGACATAGAGCGGCGCCGAGGTCGAGGAGGTGGCCGCGCAGGTGCCGCTGTTCACGTTGGTGAACGCCGAGGTGGCGCTCTGGAAATAGGCGCACGCGGTGGTCCCCGCGACGTCATTGGTGTAGTACGCGATCGTAAGGCAGCTTCCGGTGGCGTTGGTGGGAGCGGTAGGTGAGGAGGGGGTCGCGGAGAAACTGGGGGGGCTCGCCGAACCGCTCCACAGACAGTTGCTGTTGGCAACCGTGACCCCGCCCGCCGAGGCGTTCACACTGTCGGCCTCGGCTTGGACTATGCCCTGGATGGTGCTCGCCGAGCAGCCGGTGGCGGTCGCCCCGCCGGTGCACGCGTAGGCGGCCGGATTGATGCTGGCGTAGCGGACCCCGTCACGGACCACGGTTGCCAGGTTGTTGGACGTCTCCTCGGCGTGCCCGAGACCGATCGCCGAGACGCAGAGCAGGAGGAGCAGTGGGAAGCTCAGCGCAAACTCAACCATCGCCTGACCGCGCTGGTGCGCGGGCCGGCGACCCCGGGCTGCGGGTCGAGGACTTCGGCGCACGGCTAGTTGACCAGGTTGCCGGGGCCTGACGAGGAGGACCCCGCCAGCGCCACCGCACCGGTGGAGGTGCCGAGGGTGATCGACCCCGCGTCGTAGTAGACATTGCCGACCAGCAACGGGGAGGGCAGCGCGTTGGTGCTGGCGTTGATCTGCACCTCACCCGAATAGGCATAGAGCATCCCCGCCGGGTAGCCGCCTCCCGCCGTCACCCCGGGACTGTCCACCCAGAACGCCTCGGTGTTGCTGTTGCACCGATCGAAGAAGAAGAGCACGGGATTGGTCCCGGTGGGCCCTTGCAGGTTCAGGGCGGTACTGCCGCCCAGGTTGACGGACGAGCCGCTCTTGGTCGAGCCACAGGTGAACGTACTCGCCGTCCAGGCGCCACATGAGGCCGGCGTCGTGCCGCTCCCGCAGGTCATGTAGAAGGTGAGCTCCGTTCCACTCAGGGTGGTGCTGGTGGCGTTGACGTCGATGCCGGTGCCATCGAAGATGTACGTTCCGGCTCCGAAGGTGATGGTGAGCCCCGGAGCCCCGACGGTCAGCGACTCGTACTCACCCGGGCTGACCGTGGTGGAAAGATCGAGCGTGACGTTCGCATAGACACCGGACGCGAGCGTCGCTGTGCTGCCGGACACCGTGAGACAGCTGGTGACGTTTGCCGTACCGGACTGGACCGTCCCCACCGCCGAGCAGTTGGTGGTTGCGGTCGTGTAGGTGGGCACGGCCACGGACGCCATCGGGTCGGTGAAGTCGTTGACGGCGGTGGTCCCGTAGGCGCTCGGGGTGATCACGTTGCCGCTGGTCTGCCAGTAGGTGGCGCCGACCGTTCCCGAGATGTTGGTGGAGGCCCCCTCGACGGTACTGTTGCTGCTGTTGAAGGTGAGGGGCCCGTCGATGGTGAGGCTGCCGCTCGCATCGACCAGGTCCGAGCTCCCGCCCACGAGGACGCTGGCTCCCGACTCCTGCTGCTGCCCGTTGACGTCGATGCCATACCCGTTGGTCGTTTCGACCGTGGCGTCGTTGGTGTCGTACCAGAGGTAGCCGCCAATGTCGATGCTGCCACCGCCCGCCAACAGCTCGTCCCCCGAGCCGTTCATCTGCGCGTTGCCGAAGATGCAGATCTCGCAGGCCTTGGTGGGGTTGGTGCTGGTGGCCCCGGTCCCGGTCCCCGTGACCGCCGCCACCGCGTTGGGGGTGATGCCGACCGGGTGGCCGCCGACCACGGCCGCGAAGAGATCGGTCGTCTTGTCGCTGACCGGTGCCCCCACGTCCAGGATGGAGGACATCGCCGGGCAGGTGGCGAGGGCAAAGGTGCCGGAGGCGCTGGTCGAGCAGGTCCCGGTGCTGCCCACATAAATGGTCGGGCTGGAGCCGGCGGTGAACGCTGTGGTCGTCCACAGCTCAGCAACCGAGTAGGTGCTGGAGCCGATGGTCACCATGGGGGCGTGGCACTGTCCGGTATTGCACCCATCCGCCGTCGCCGCGTGCAGCTCGGCGGTATAGAGGCCGGAAAGAGTCAGGCCGGCGGTGGCAGATGGGTAGTCGATCGCCCAGTAGGTCCCGGCCAGCGCGGCGGCGTCGGAGATGTCGTTGTCGTTGCGCGACTGGGCGTAGTCGATGCCGGCGTCCAGGGAGATGGCGGCGAAGCCGGTGATGATGAGGATGAGCATGGCGACGATCGGGATGACCTGACCCTGCTCACCGCGCCTGCCAAAGCGCCGCCGACCCTGCATACGCGTCTCTCCACCCCCCCCCACCATGAGAGTCCCCCATGGAGAGTCCCATGCTAGAGGCGCCGGATCGGGCAGATGCCGACCATCGGGTAGCAGGGCGCCATCGGAACTGAACGGTGGGGGAGAGGTCGCAGCCTCCGAGCTCGAGGCTCTGCGGGTTCCTCCACACGGGATGTCGTGAGCTCTGGTCGCTAACCGCTCGCGGCGGGCCTCCCGCGATCGGGGCCGCCGGTGCCGGCCTCGGGTGACACCGGTGCGCGGCCCGTCCGATGCCGGTGGAGGCGGGTGGGCAGCAGAACTGCCGGCGCCAGCGCCAGGACGGTGAACCCGATCGCCCACCAGAAGGAGGTGTCGAAGGCGGCGACACGAAATGCCATGGTGAGGATGGAGTGGCTCGCGAGCTGGCTGGCGAGGATCACCGCCAGGACCGCAGCGCCGAACGACCCGCCCACCTGCTGGACGATTCTCATCATCGTGCTGGCATCCGGGACCTCCTGATGCGGAATTCCCTGGAAGGCCCCGGCCATGACCGCGATCGTCACGGCGCCCAGGCCGGCTCCCCGGACCACCAGGGATGCGGACAGCAGCCAATCCGAGGGTGCGGGGCCGGCCAGCGCGAAGGCCAGGGTGCCGAGCACCGTCAGGGCCAGGCCGGGGATGACCACGAAACGGGGGCCCACACGGTCAGTGAGCCTGCCGGCCATGGTGCGGGGGAGCAGCGAGCCGATGCCCTGCGGGGCGAGCAGGAGCCCGGTGATCAGCGCGCTCTTGCCCTGGACATCCTGGTAGTAGAGGCCGAGGAGGAGGAGGGGGCCGTAGAGCGACAGGCCCGACAGGAGGAACACACCGGCCGCGGCGGCGAAGGAGGGGACCCGCAGCACCCGGATGTTGACGAGCGGTCCGTCGTGCCTGCGTGCCGCGTGGACACCGAACGCCGCCAGGAAGACCACCCCGAGCACGATCGGCACGACCACGGCCGCGTTCGCGAATCCGGCCGGTCCCGACACCTGGGCCAGTCCATAGAAAACCAGGGCCAGCCCGGGGGAGAGGGTGAGCAGTCCCACGATGTCGAACGGGTGGCGCTCCTCCGTGGGAGCGATCGTCCGCATCGCGCGCCATGCCAGGACGATGGCCGCCAGGCAGATGGGGACGTTGACATAGAAGATCCAGCGCCAGCTCAGGTTGGTGACGATGAGCCCGCCCACCACCGGGCCGAGGGCCGGCACCACCACCGCCGGAAGGCTGGCGATGGCCATCATCCTTCCCAGCCGCCCGGGCCCGGCGGCCTGCACCAGGATGGTGATGAGGAGCGGCATCATGATCCCGGCGGCGGCGCCCTGGACCACCCGGAAGACGATCAAGCTGTCCATGTTCCAGGCGGCCCCCGACAGGGCCGAGCCCGCCACGAAGAGCACCAGGGAGACGATCCAGAGGCGCTTCGCCCCCAGGCGCTGGGTCGCCCAGCCGGTGACCGGCATGGCAATCGCCATGGCCAGGAGGTAGCCCGTGATGGTCCACTGGGTGACGGCGACCGACGCGTGCAGGTCGCGACCGAGGGTGGCCAGGGCCACGTTGACGATGGTGGTGTCGAGGATGGGCGCCATCCCGCCCAGCACGAGGATCCAGATCAGCCGGCGCAGGGCGGGGTCGAGGCGGTCGTCCGGCGGGGTGCTGGTGGCCACGACATCCTCCGCGATTAGATACGATCAGTTTCTTCCCCAGACTGTAGCATAGGAGACGATGCGTATCCAAGTGTCCGAGCCCGCTCCTCCTGCGCCCACCTCGAGCGCGCCCCCGCCTGCTCCGGCACATGCCGAGGGTGAGCGGCGCCCCCGGCGCCGAGGGGCGACCCTGGAGGACGCTCTCCTCCGGGCGGCGTGGGAGGAGCTGTCAGCCGCCGGCTACGCGAACCTGACCATGGAGGGGGTGGCGGTTCGCGCGGGGACCAGCAAGGCAGTCCTCTACAGGAGATGGTCCAATCGGGCAGAGCTCGCCCTGGCGGCGTACCGAGACCACGCCCGGGCGGCGCAGCCCTCGGTGGCCGACCAGATCCCCGACACGGGGGACCTGCGCGAGGACGTGATGGCCGTGCTCCGGCACCTGCGGGGCAGCTCCGAGGAGATGAGCCCCGAGACGCTCCATGGGTTGCTGGCCGAGCTGCACAGCCTGCCGCCGGACCTGCTGGATGTGATCCCCGGGGTCATGATGACCGTGCTCCGCCGAGCTTCCGAGCGTGGCGAGGTCGACCTGGGGAAGGTGACCCCGCGGATCGCGGCGCTGCCCGGTGACCTCCTGCGCCACCAGTTCCTGATCACCGGGTGGTCCGTATCCGACGACTTCCTGAGCGAGATCGTCGACGAGATCTTTCTGCCCCTCGTGGTCACGCCTCCGCGCCGGGGCCTCGACGTCACCCGACCAGCTGCCCGCGAATAGCCGGCTCAGCGCACTGGGGACGGGGCCGGGGCTGCCTCACCCATGTGCCGCACCCTCCAGGGTCCGGCGGTCCGGGAACTCCAGCTGAAAGGTCGAATGCTCGATGTCGAAGTGTCCCGCCAGGCATGCACTCAGGAATCCGAGCACGGCGGCGCCATCCGCCCCGGGCTCGACGACCACATGGGCCGAGACCACATTCATGCCCGAGGTGATGGTCCACGCGTGCAGGTCGTGGACATCCGCCACCCCTGGGGCGTCGAGAATGTGCACGCGAACCTCGTCCATGCTCACGCCCTTCGGTGTCGCCTCGAGCAGCACGTCGGTGGCGTCATGGAGCAGGCCCCAGGTGCGCGGCAGGATCAGCACGGCGATGGCCACGGAAGCAACCGCATCGGCACGTGCCCAGCCGGTTGCCACGATCACCAGGGAAGCTGCGATGACGGCGCCCGAGCCGGCCAGGTCGCCCAGGACTTCCAGGTACGCCGCGCGAGCATTGAGGCTCCTCGCCTGAGCGTGTCGGAGCAGCCACAGTGCGACGCCGTTCAGGAGGAGGGCGGCAAGGGCCACGCTCAGCATGAGTGTGGAGGCGACCTGAGGCGGGCCGGAGAGACGGCGCCATGCCTCGTACAGGATGAACACCGCCACCCCGAACAGCAGGACCGCGTTGATCGCCGCCGCCAGGATCTCGAGGCGGAGGTATCCGTAGGTGCGCCGGGTGCTGGCTGGACGCGAGCCGATCCAGATGGCCAGCAGGGCGAGGCTGATGCCGGCGGCATCGGTGAAGACGTGCGCGGCGTCGGCCAGCAGGGCGAGGCTGTGGGAGAGCAGGCCGCCGGCGATCTCGATGGCGAGGACCGAGAGCGAGAGGCCCAGGACGGCGAGCAGGCGCGCCACGTTGGCCCGAGCGGCGGACGGTGCGGGAGGCATCAGCTGCCCGCGGTCACAGCTCTCAGCTCGTCGAGGGACTCTCGGAGGAGTCGTCGCAGGTCGCGCTGGTTGCTCTCGTCGACCCAGCGTTCGAAGGCGATCTTGAACACGGCGATCCCTGCTTCGGCGGCCAGACCCGCCGTCGGGTCTCTGACACCGCGGGCGCGCAGCGCGGCGGCGAGCGCCGAGGCCAGCGATGCGAGCTTGATCAGCTCGCGCTCTCGCAGCTCAGGGTTGGCGGCAATGACGGTCTGGCGTTGGCGGGCGCGTTCGGGGCGCTCTCCGAGCGCAGTGCCGGCGGCGTCGAGGGCGGCGGCGATCGCATCGATGGGCGTGGATGTTTCGGGCACGCTGGCGACGGTGTTCACGAGAAGCTCCTGCAGTGAGGCCGCGCCCTGGAACAGGACCTCGCGCTTGTCGGCGAAGTGCCGGAAGAAGGTGCGCTCCGTGAGCCCCGCTCGCTGGGCGATCTCCGCCACCGTGGTCTGCTCGAACCCGCGCTCGACGTAGAGCTCCAGTGCCGCCTGTTCGAGCCGGCCGCGCGCGTTCGGCTCCCATCGACCCATGGCCTGATCGTACCCGATGACAGCGGCAGACATCGATGCTATATTGATGGCAGTAGCTGACATCGAACGGTCCTCGACTCCCAGCCCTGCGGCTGGCCCGCCGACCGTCTGGAGGTCCTCTTATGCGCGTGTTCATCACCGGCGCGTCCGGCTGGATCGGCTCCGCCGTCATTCCGGAGCTCATCGGCGCGGGCCATCAGGTCGTGGGGTTGGCGCGTTCCGACGTCTCGGCTGCCGCCGTCGTCGCCGCCGGGGCGGAGGTGCAGCGCGGCACTCTCGATGACCTCGATGGCCTGCGCAGTGCGGCTGCCGCGTCGGATGGTGTGATCCACCTCGCGTTCAAGCACGACATCGCTTTCTCGGGGGGCTTCCAGGAGGCGGCCGATACGGACCGCCGCGCCGTCGAGATATTCGGCGAGGTGCTCGCAGGCTCGGATCGACCGTTGGTCGTCGCCTCTGGGACCCTCGGCCTCGCACCGGGGCGGGTGGCGACGGAACGGGACGGGCATGTCCTGGACCCGGCGGTGGCCGCTCGGGACCGCGGCATGCAGACCCGGCACGCCACGAGCGAGCTGGTGCTCTCGCTGGCATCGAGCGGCGTCCGCTCCTCCATCGTCCGGCTCTCGCCGACGAATCATGGTGTCGGGGATAACGGCTTCGTGGCGAGCCTCGTCGGCATCGCCCGCGACAAGGGCGTCTCCGGTTACATCGGGGATGGGTCCAGCCGCTGGCCGGCCGTGCACCGGCTCGATTCCGCGCACCTCTTCCGCCTCGCGCTGGAGAGGGCTCCGGCGGGATCGACACTGCACGCGGTCGCTGACGAGGGCGTGCCGATCCGCGACATCGCTGAGGTCATCGGCCGGCATCTGCACGTGCCCGTGGTCTCCATCGCTCCCCAGGATGCGGGCGAGCACTTCGCCTGGCTGGCCCCCTTCCTCGCGCTGGACAGCCCGGCCTCGAGCGCACTGACCCGTGAGCTGCTCGGATGGCAGCCGGTGCAACCCGGGCTCATCGACGACCTCGACCAGGGCCACTACTTTCGCAGCCCATCCGCATGACCAGCCGCCCCCAGGGGGAGCGGGGGGTGAGTGTCCCCAACGCCCTCTGGAGGCTCTGAATCAGCGGCGCCAGAGCGGCACCAACGTCCCGGAGGCTCTGAACTAGATAGGAACGCCGGTGAGGGCCAGTCCGACGCCGACGACGCCGGCCACGAGGAGACCGCTCACCACCCCACGGCGCACCGCGAACAGCCAGAGGACGGCTCCCGCCAGCACCGCGATCTGCCACGGCTCCTGGAGCGAGAGGCCGAGGGGGATGGCCGCCCCGGCGATGGCTCCGATGACGGCGGGCCCTGCTCCGGTGAGGAAGGACCCGATCGCCCGGTTGGCGCGGATCCGATCGAAGCGCGGTCCACCGGCAAGGACGAAGACGAATGACGGGGCGAAGGCGATCAGGGCGGCGAGCAGCCCGCCTCCGACGCCTGCCGCCGCGTACCCGACGACCGCCACCGTCTGGACGACCGGGCCCGGGGTGATCTGGCCGAGGGCGACGGCGTTGAGGAACTGGGCCCCAGTCATCCAGTGGTATGTGCTCACCGCGTCGTGCTGCATCAGCGGGACGATGACGAACCCCCCGCCGTACGAGAGGGCGCCGACCTTGATCGCGACCCACGCCAGGGCGCCGAGCCCGCCGATGGCGACCACGTGGACGAGGGCGGCGGGGAGGAACGCTGCAGCCGAGCCCGACGTGCCGAGCGGCATGGTGTGGCGAAAGGCGATCTCGAGGAGGCCGCAGGCGAGCAGCACCACCACCAGGTACGGGCCGATGGTGGAGGCGGCGCCGCCACCCACCAGGGCGTAGAGGACCCATCGGACACGCTGGGCCTTCTGCGTGCCGATCCGCCTCCAACTGGCAGGGGCCAGTCCCGATGCGGCGTGCAGAGCGACGGCGGGCACGGCCGCCCCCGCACCGGCCGCGGCTCCGATCACCCAGTCGGGGGGGCGACGCGCGAGGAAGAGAGCGGAGAGGGCAAGGATGAGAACCAGCCCCGGGACGATGAAGCAGACCCCGCCCAGCAGTCCGCCGACCACTCCCCGGAGCCGCCAGGCGCAGAAGATGGCCAGCTGCGTCGAGGCTGGGCCGGGCAGGAGGTTGGTGGCGGCGATCCCGTCCTCGAACTCCTTGGCCTCGATCCACCCCCGCTCCTCGACGCACATCCGTCGGAGCAGAGCAATGTGAGTTGGGGGGCCCCCGAACCCAACACATCCGAGCCGGGTCCACTCGCGGGCGATGGTGCGGAGCGGAACCAAGTTGTTCGCCACGATCAGGTGCCTTCAGGCCGGAGCGAGCAGGGTGCGTCGGCGCCGGATAAAGGGGCCCAGCGCCAGCTGACCAGCGGCGATGAGCACGCCGCAGACGGCGCACCCGGACCAGAGCCAGGTGCCGCCGGCGTACTCGAGCGCCCACGCGCCGGCGAACGGGCCGATCAGAGCTCCCCCGCCCCAGGCGAGACCGAGCAGCCCCTGGTAGCGTCCCCGCATCAGAGGGTGGGCCAGGTCGGCCACCAGGGCGCTGGTCATGGTGAAGGTGGCGATCTCACCCAGGGTCCACACCACCACGGTGACCATGTACTCGGGTACCCCGGATGCGAACTGGGTGAGGCCGAAGCCGAGACCCACCAGGAGCTGACCGGCGGCGATCACTCGGGAGTGGTCACGGCGGGTCAACCAGGAGACCGTCAAGGGCTGGACCAGGACGACGACCACGCCGTTCACCGCGACGGTGAGGCCATACGCTGTGGCGCTCAGCCCGGCCTGTCGCATGGCCAGGGGGAGCCCGCTGGTCGCCTGGTTGTAGATGGTGGCGTAGACCAGGGCCAGGCCGGTGAGGGCGAGCATCACGCGGTCGCCGATGACGAGGCGGAGGGAGGGGCTGGGCTGGCCGGACACCCGGCCAGGCCGGGTCTCCGGTATCGCCCGGAGCACGATCAGTGCGAAGGTTAGGCAGGTGAGCGCATCGGCCCAGAAGAGCCAGATGAAGCCACGCTGCGCCAGCACTCCGCCCAGGACCATGGCGATCGAGAAGCCGAGGTTGACCGCCCAGAAGATGAGACCGTAGGCGCGGGGGCGTTCCCGCGGCGGCACCAGGTCGGCCACCATCGCCTGCGCGGCGGGGCGGTACAGGTCGACTAGGAGGCCGAACATGGCGGCGGCAAGGAACGTGAAGACGAGGCTCCGTGAGTAGCCGAGGAGCAGCTCGCTCACGGCGGTGCCCAGCATCCCGCCCGCCAGGGTCCAGCGCCGGCCGTGACGGTCGGCGAGGGAACCTCCAAGGGGCTGCGAGACCATCGAGCCCAGGCCGGCGACGCTCAGCACCCCGCCTGCGGTCGCCAGGCTGACGTGCTCGCTTCCGGTCAGGAAGAGGACGAGGAAGGGCCGAACGAAGGTGGCGGTTCGGTTGACCAGGGTGCCGGTCCAGAGCACCCAGAACTGACGGGGCATGCCCCCGAGGAGCGATCGCACCATGCCGGTACGCTGGGGGTCCGGCGTCGCGGCCTGGGTCGGTCCGGAAACATCCACCACCGGCGTAGTGTGCACGGCCTCGGGTGTCAACAAGGTTCGCGTGGAGCTGGTGTGGCCGTGGGAGGCAGAGCGGAAGTCAATCCCGCGCCGGTCGCCTCGTATCGGCGGGTCCTGACACGGGCACGATGGGAGGCTGCGTGATGGAGATTGAGTTCGTTCTGGTCGACGTGTTCAGTGATCGTCCCTTCGGCGGCAACCAGCTCGCGGTGATCCCGCGAGCGGAGGGGCTGAGCGACGAGCTGATGCGCCAGCTGGCCCGGGAGTTCAACTTTTCGGAGACCACGTTTGTCCTGCCCCAGGATGACCCCGCGCACACGTGTCGGGTGCGGATTTTCACGCCCGGGGAGGAGCTGCCCTTCGCGGGCCACCCCACCGTTGGCACCGCTGCCGTTCTCGCCAGTCTCGAACCGGACGGAGGTGCCACCTTCGGGAGATTCGTCTTCGAAGAGGGCATCGGCCCCGTCGCGGTCGACATCACCGGGGAGAGCATCCGGCTGCGCCTCTCGGAGCCCCGGTGCGAGGTCGCGACCGAGTCCCCGCGAGCTGATGCGGTCGCCGCCGCCCTCTCCCTCACCGAGGCAGACATCGTCGAGAGCTGGTATGGGGGCGTCGGGGTGCGCTTCTGCTTCGTCCGGGTCAGCGACGCGGCCACCGTGGACCGCGCCGTGTTCGACAGGTCCGCGTGGGCCGCGGGACTCGCCAGGGGATGGGCCGGCAACGTCTATCTCTTCGCCGGTGAACCCGGTGAGGGGGCTCACCTCCACGCCCGGGGCTTCGCACCGGCGGTCGGGGTCGAGGAGGACGCGGCCACCGGCTCGGCGTGTGCCGGCCTGGTGGCCGGCTTCGCCCAGCGCTCCTCCGTCGCGGACGGAGACTGGGACATCGAGATCGATCAGGGGTTCGCCATGGGGCGTCCCAGCCTGCTGCACGCTACCGCGCGGAAGGAGGAGGGTCGGGTCATGGAGGTCAGCGTCGGCGGCCGCGCCACCATCGTCGGCACGGGGGTTATCAAGCTAGCCGGCTCGTGAGGTGCCGCGTTGCGTGGCAGGGGCTTGCGGGGTCGGCGGTGTCGGGTGAGATCCGGCGGGGCACGGGGGGGCGCCGATGGCACCAGTGAGGCACAAGAGTTGCTTGACGTGGCGCCAAAGAGATGCCATCATGGCACCATGAACCTCAGCCTGTACGTCGAGGACATCCACCGGCAGCTGCTGACCACCGCCGAGGCCGGCGGTGATGAGGCGCGCGCGCTGGCTGAGCGGCTGGTCGCGCCCCTGGACGCGGCCATCCGGCTGGCGCTCCAGGACGCCCTCTCGGCCGCGGCGGAGGAGATCACCTGCGAGCTGGCTCCCGGCTCGGTCGAATTGCGCCTGCGCGGACGCGACCCCGAGTTCGTGGTGACACCGGCGCCGGCCGACCGCTCCGCAGGCGATCAGCAGGGCGGCGACCGCGAGACGGTGACGGGCGCCAGGACGGCGGAGCCCGCTGATCCAGAGGGCGACGATGGCGCCATGTCCCGGATCAATCTCCGCATGCCCGACCAGCTCAAGGGCCGGATCGAGCATGCCGCGGGTCGGGACGGTCTCTCCGTGAACGCCTGGCTGGTCCGAGCCGCCGCCGCCGCCGTGGAGCGGGGCGACGCACCGCACCACGATCAGGTCCGCCTTCCGCGGGGTGCACAGCGCTACACGGGCTGGGTGCGTTAGCCCACCGGCCACGAGACACCCTGGAGCCGGCCTCGGCGGCGGAAGCGCCGGCCGGGTCATTGAGGAAACCGCCATGCCCACCTTCGACACGCCCGTACCCATCTCCGTGAACGTGGAGATTCGGGGGTTCGGTGACATCCGGATCGTCGCCGCTGAGCGCGCCGACACGCAGGTCGAGGTGCGTCCGCACGACAGCACCAAGAAGGCCGACGTCAGCGGCGTCGCTCAGACCCAGGTTGAGTATCAGTCTGGTCGGCTGACGATCAAGGGCCCCCGGGCGTCGTTGCAGTACCTCCCGCTGGGAGGGGGCCGTGAAGCCATCGACGTCCGGATCGAGCTGCCCTCGGACTCGAGCCTGGAGGTCGGGGTGGGGGTGGGCGCTGTGCGCTGCAGCGGCCGGCTCGGCGAGTGTCGCGTCAAGACCGGGCTGGGTGAGATTCAGCTCGACCAGGCCGGGCCGGTGCGGCTCGGAACGGGAATGGGCGATATCACCGTGGGAGGAGCGGCCGGCGAGGCCACCATCCGCACGGGGATGGGCACGATCCGGATCGACAGCATTGCCGGCCCGGCCGAGATCAGGAACTCGAATGGGGACACCTGGATCGGCGAGGTGACCGGTGACCTGCTGACCCGCGCCTCCAACGGGAGCATCTCCGTCGACCGGGGGGATGCGAGCGTGACCGCGAAGACGGCCTGCGGCTCCATCCGGCTCCTCGAGGTCGCCTGCGGGTCGGTGGTCGCGGACAGCGGAGCCGGGAAGCTGGAGGTGGGAGTCCGCGCCGGGGTCGCCGCCTGGCTCGACCTCGACGCGCACCACGGCAGGAGCCAGAGCGAGCTGAACGCAGCTCAGCCGCCGGCACCCGGCGAGGAGAAGGTCGAGATCCGGGCACACACCGGGTACGGAGACATCACCGTCCGCCGCGTCGAGCCGCCGGCGGTCCCACCGGGCACGGGAGGTGAGGCATGACCGCCGCCACAACCGCTCAGGTCCAGGGGCCTGTGATTCACGTTCACGACCTGGAGAAGTCGTACGGGAAGCTGGAGGTGCTGCGCGGCGTGGACTTCGACGTGGTGCGGGGCAGCATCTTCGCCCTGCTCGGCTCGAACGGGGCGGGCAAGACCACGGTCGTGAACATCCTCTCCACGCTGCTCAAGGCGGACGCGGGGACTGCCAGTGTCAACGGCCTGGATGTCGCCACGCAGGCTGCGGGCGTGCGGGAGGCCATCAGCCTCACCGGACAGTTCGCGGCCGTCGACGAGATTCTCAGCGGGCGGGAGAACCTCGTGCTGGTCGCCCGGTTGCGGCACCTCAAGGAACCGGGCAGGATCGCGGACAACCTGCTCGCTCGTTTCTCGCTGACCGACGCGGCCGCGCGGAGGGTGTCGACGTATTCGGGTGGCATGCGCCGCCGCCTCGACATCGCCATGAGCCTCATCGGGAATCCGCCGGTCATCTTCCTCGACGAGCCCACGGCCGGGCTCGATCCCCAGGCACGCATCGAGGTGTGGCAGGCCGTCAGGGAGCTCGCCGAACACGGCACGACGGTGCTGCTCACCACCCAGTATCTGGAC
Source organism: Candidatus Dormibacteria bacterium (assembly GCA_050012735.1). GTDB lineage: Bacteria > Chloroflexota > Dormibacteria > Aeolococcales > Aeolococcaceae > Changshengia. The sequence continues at coordinate 77,663 of JBEKGP010000002.1, read as the reverse complement.
GAGGCCGAGCAGCTCGCGGACCGGATCGCGATCCTCCACGGGGGTCGGATCATCGTGGACGGCACCCTCGCCGAGCTCAAGCAGCTGCTTCCACCGGCCAAAATCGAGTACGTCGAGAAGCAGCCGACCCTGGAGGACGTCTTCCTCGCCATCGTCGGTGACCACGGCAAGAACGGCGACGCCGGCGAGGGCCGCGGCGCCGGCACGGACCAGTAAGGAACCACGATGACCCAGCATTTCTTCGGCGACACAGCCGTCCTGACGGGACGATCCCTGCGCCACATCACGCGCAGCCCGGACACCATCATCACCACCGCGATCATGCCGATCGCCCTGCTGCTGCTGTTCGTCTACGTGCTCGGGGGCGCGATCAACTTGGGGGCGCATTCGTATGTGAGCTACCTGCTGCCCGGCATCCTGCTCATCACGATCGCGTCGGGCATCTCCTACACCGCGTTTCGGCTCTTCCTGGATCTGCAGAGCGGCATCTTCGAGCGATTCCAATCCATGCCGATCGCGCGCTCGTCCGTGCTGTGGGCGCACGTGCTGACCTCCCTGGTCGCCAATCTGATCTCGCTCGTGGTCGTCTTGCTCGTCGCCCTGCTCATGGGCTTCCGCTCGGGGGCGGGGGTGCTGGCGTGGCTCGCTGTCGCCGGCATCCTGATCCTGTTCACCCTGGCGCTGACATGGATCGCCGTGGTCGCCGGTCTCTCCGCGAAGTCCACCGACGGCGTGAGCGCGTTCTCCTACCCGTTCGTCTTTCTGCCGTTCATCAGCTCGGCATTCGTGCCCACCCACACCATGCCTGGCCCGGTGCGCGCCTTCGCCAACTACCAGCCGGTGACGTCCATCGTCAACACGATCCGCGACCTGTACACACAGCAGCCGGTCGGCACCGACATCTGGATCGCCCTTGCCTGGTGTGCCGGCATCCTCATTGCCGCGTGCATCTTCGCCAGGGTCATTTACCGCCGCAGGATCGCTTAGTCGACTGTCTCATGGGAACGTTGACGTTGTGGCTTGGCCAGGATCAGGGCAGCGGTCTTGACCCCGACGAGGGGCTGGCAGCCGTACAGTGGAGCTGATGAGAGCCGTCGTCCACGACCGGTACGGGCCGCCCGAGGTCCTGCGGCTCGAGGACGTCGCGCCGCCCATCCCCAAGGACGACGAGGTCCGCGTCAGGATCCACGCAACCACGGTGAGCCGGACCGACTGCGCCCTTCGCGAGGGGGCGCCGTTCGTGGCCCGTCTCACCACTGGTTTGCGGCGCCCGAGGCGGAGGATCCTCGGCAGCGATCTGGCCGGACAGGTGGAGGCGATCGGCGCCAACGTGGCCGAGTTCGAGACCGGTGACCGCGTCTTCGGGATCAATCCGTGGCGGTTTGGCGCGCACGCCGAGCTCCTCTGCATGCGAGCCGGCGCGGCGCTGTCACAGATGCCTTCCGGCATGCCCTTCGAGGAGGCCGCGGCGATCTGCGACGGCGCGATCCTGGCACTGAATGCCCTGAGACCGGCGAACCTCCGCAAGGGAAAGAGGATTCTCGTCTACGGCGCCTCGGGTTCGATCGGCACCGCGGCCGTCCAGCTGGCCAGGCACTTTGGCGCCGGCGTCGTCGCCGTGTGCAACCCCAAAGACCTGGAGCTGGTCAGATCGCTCGGCGCCGACGAGGTGATCGACTACACACAGCAGGACTTCATGGGCAACGGCCAGACCTATGACGTCATTCTCGACGCGGTCGGCACGCTGCGATTCCGCGACTGTCGGGGCTCGTTGAAGCGGGGTGGAGCCTACCTCGCCACCGACGGGTTTCGAAACCTGGTCCTCAGCCCGTGGACGGCGCTGATCGGATCGAAGCGGGTGCGATTCTCGATACCGCCTCGATTCACGAAGGAGGACGTCGTGTTCCTCCGGGAGCTCATTGAGACGGGGGAGTACCGTGCCGTCATCGATCGGCGGTATCCGCTGGAGCAGGTGGTCGAGGCCACCAGGTATGTCCAGACCAAGCAAAAGACGGGGAACGTCGTCCTGACCGTCAGCCGCTGAGCCGTCGGTCTGGGACCGCGGTGTGCCGGGCCTCGCTCGGGCCGCTGTGCGATGCTTGTTTCGGGACCCCGGACGGGGCGGTCGCCGGTCGACGGCCGGTGGCGACGGCGGGTTGGGAGGACGAGCGATATGGGCCGGATCGTGCACTTCGAGATCACCGCGGATGATGTCGCCAGGGCGCGGAAGTTCTACGAGATCTTCGACTGGGAGATCACCGATGCGGGCATGCCGGGGGCGGACTACTGGCTGGCCAAGACGGGAGAGGGCGGCATGGGCATCGACGGGGCGATCATGCCCCGGGCCTACAACGCACAGCCGAGCATCGTCTGGATCGGGGTCGGTGACCTCGACGCCACCATGGAGCGCGTGATCGCCGCCGGAGGCGCCGTCCTCGGGGAGAAGCAGACGGTCTCCGGTGTCGGGGACACCATCTACGCCACGGACACCGAGGGCAACACCTTCGGCATCATCCAGCCCCTGCCGCGCGACTGACGCGCCCCAGCTGGGAGGCCCGCCCCCTGCCCCGCGCCAGCATGCTGGGCAGGGCGGACCGGGGGGCGGTGGTTCGTGAGTCAGCGGGCACGGGGGGTCCAGGAGAAGCGGAGCAGCGCCACCAGCAGGCTGCCCGCAGCCCAGGCTCCCAGCACCAGGAGGTCGCCGCCGCTGATACCGGCGCCCTTGGTGGTGGGATCGAAGCAGAGACGGAGAGCGTCGGCCAGGGGCCGGGCCGGGAAGAAGCTGGCCAGGTTGGCGAGCCACGTGGGGACGTTGGTGAGCGGCACGAAGATGCCGGAGATGAACGAGAGGGGCAGCAGGGTGAGCTGCACGACGGGCTGGGCCGCATCCGCATTGCGGACAAAGCTGGCCACCGCGAAGGCGATGCAGCAGAACGTCGCCGCGCCCACCGCGGTGGCGATCGCCACCCCGGGGATGGTGTGGGTGGGGAGTGGGCTGTCGTAGAAGACGGCACCGATGGCGAGGAGGAGGGCGCACATGAAGAAGGCTGCGACCACGGCCACCAGGGCGCGGCCGGCGATGGGGACGAAGGCGGGGATGGGGGTGGCCCGCCTGCGCTTGAGGATGCCGTTCTCGCGCTGCCGGACCACGGCCACCAGCAGGCTGCTGTAGGCGGCCGAGATGATCCCGAACGCGGTGAGCCCGGGGATGTAGTAGGTGGCCACCCTGACCATGGCGCCGCTCGGGAGCCGCTCCATCCCATTGCCGAAGAGGGCGATGAAGATGACCAGGAAGAGGACCGGCATGAGCACGGTCGCCCAGCGAGCCTGACGGCTTCGGACGAAGCTGAGCAGGTCGAAGCGGAACTGGTGGCCGATGAGGGCCAGCGATTTGACCGGCGAGCGACGGCGGGGATTGCGGGTGGAGGCGGCGGTGCTCATGCGGCGCTCCCTTGGGTCAGCTCGAGATAGATCTCCTCGAGACTGGGCTGGCGGACCTCGAGGTCATGGACCGGGAGGTGGTTCTGCTCTGCCCACGCGGCCAGGACGGCCGTGTCGGCGAGCGGATCGCCGCTCGAGATGTGCAGCCTCCCTCCGCCATTCATGGCGGCTCGGCCGACCAGCGGTGGGGGCAGCGCAGCTGTGGCCGAGGGTATTGCGAGGGTGAAGGAGATCGTGGTGGGGCGGGTGTCGCGGCCTCCCAGCGTCTGGGGCGTGCCTTCGGCCACGATCTGCCCGCCGGCGATGACGACGATGCGATCGGCGAGCGCTTCCGCCTCGTCCATGTAGTGGGTGGTCAGGAAGATGGTGGCTCCCAGCTGTCGCAGCCCGGCGATCGCCTCCCAGCTCTGACGGCGCCCGGACGGGTCGAAACCCGTGGTGGGCTCGTCGAGAAAGAGCAGCTCCGGGTCGCCGATCAGGCCGATGGCGACCTCCAGCCGGCGGCGCTGTCCACCACTCAGCTGCGAGCCGCGGGCGCCGGCTCGGTCCGCCAGCCCCACCAGCTCGAGGGTCTCCATCACGGAGCGCGGGTGGGCGTGGTAGCCGGCGTAGAGCTGGAGAACCTCGAGCGCGGTGAGGTCGGGCTCGACAGTCGATTCCTGAAGCACCACGCCGATGCGGTCGCGCCAGGAGAGCGGGGCGTGCCCTGGATCCTCGCCGAGGACGCGCACGTCGCCTCCGGTGCGGTGACGGTAACCCTCGAGAATTTCGACTGTCGTCGTCTTGCCGGCGCCGTTCGGTCCCAGGAAGGCGACGATCTCGCCACGCTGCACGTCGAGGTCGACGCCCCGGACCGCCTCCACGGGCCCGTAGGCCATGTGCAGACCGCGCACGCTGATGGCGGCGCCGGGGTCGACCGGCCGTTCGTGCCCGGCGAGAGCGGTGGGCACCGGGGCGGCCGCCTCCATGCGCTGGGCGGCCCGGCGCCGCAGGGAGCCCTTGATTCCTCGGTAGATCATGATCATCGCGAAGCTCCTGTCGCACGTTGACTGGCGTCCTGATCCACGCTACCGGCGACCGAGCAGGGTCACAACGAACCCGAGGTGGAAAGTGGCCGCTGACGTCCTCCACCCGTGGGTTGACGGAACGGCGCCCCTGACGCTCGGGACTCCACCCGGGCGCCGATGACGCAATGGTCTGCGCCTATGATCCTGGGAAGATGAGGCGCGCGCGAGGGCTGGTGACGTGATCAACATCTTCGCGCAGCCGGGCCGGCGCCGCCGGGTGGCGCTCCTGGGAGTCGTGGCGCTCCTGGTCGCCATCGACGAGGTCGAGCAGCGCCACGTCGCGGCGGCCGTCCTGGCTCTCACCGCCTTGATGCTGGTCGGCTGGATGGGGGAGGCGTTCCACCGGAACCCGCTTTGGCTGGTGCCGTTGGGCGGCGCCGCCATTGCGCTGGAGTTGGTCAACTACAATCAGGCCGGAGTGGCCACGGTCGTGGGCGTGGTCTTCTGTCTCATCTACCTCGCCGGCTATCCCCGCAGCTGGGGATTGCCGATTGCGGCTGTGCTGGTGGCGGCCTTCGTCATCCTGGACCGGCTCCAGTCACCCAACGAGGCGCTGACGTCTTCCCTGCTCAACGTCATCGCCCTGACCGCCGCCTACGCCGTCTCGTACGCATTCCGTAGGCTCCAGGCTGAGCAGGCCAGGACCATTGCCGCCCTGGAGGAGCTGCGTGCGGCGCGCGAGGGTCAGCTCGAGGCGGCTCGCGCCGAGGAGCGGGCACGCCTGGCGCGCGAGATCCATGACGTGCTGGCCCACACCCTCTCGGCGCTGGCCATTCAGGTGGAGGGAGCCAAGCTGATGCTGGAGACGCACACCGATGAACCGCACGCTTTCCAGTCGCTGGATCGAGCCCACCGTCTCGCCCAGGAGGGGTTGCAGGAGGTCCGCCGCGCCGTCGGAGCTCTGCGCGGGGATAGCCTGCCCGGTCCCGACGCGCTTCCCGACCTGGTCCACACCTTCCAGGCGGACAGCGGCATCGCCTGCCGGTTGGAGGTGGCGGGAGAGCCAGTGCACCTCGGACCAGAGGCCGGGTTGGCCATCTACCGGACGGCGCAGGAGGCGCTCACCAACGTGAGTTGCCACGCCGACGCCTCGGAAGTCGCGCTCCGCCTGCGCTACGTGGACGGTGGCGGTGCCGAGCTGGTGGTGGAGGATCGTGGGCGCTCCAAGGGGGCTCTGACTTCCGGCGGCTACGGCCTGACCGGGATCCGGGAACGGGCCGAGCTTCTCGGCGGCAGCCTCGAGGCCGGACCCGTCGCCGGCGGCTTCCGGGTCCGGTTGCGGGTGCCCGCATGATCAGGGTGCTGATCGCCGACGACCAGACGGTGGTGCGCGAGGGACTGACCACCCTCCTGGCCGCGATGGACGGGGTCGAGGTCGTGGGCAGTGCCCGCGATGGCGAGGAGGTGGTCCGGCTGTCGGCTCTCTGGCATCCGGATGTCGTGCTCATGGACCTGCGCATGCCCCGCTGCGACGGCGTCGAGGCCACCCGCCGCCTGACCGCCGAGCAGCCCGAGGTGAGGATCGTGGTGCTCACGACCTACGCCGACGACTCCTCCGTCTTTTCCGCCCTGCAGGCGGGTGCCCGCGGCTACCTCACCAAGGACGCTGGCGCCGGCGAGATCGCCCAGGCGATCCGGACCGTCCACGCCGGAGAGGCTCTGCTCGATCCCTCGGTGCAGCGTCGCCTCCTGGAGAGCCTGCGGGCGCCCGCGGCGGCCGCCCCGGGACCGCCCGACCCCCTACCCGACGGTCTCACTCAGCGCGAGGCCGAGGTCCTGGGCCTCATCGCGGAGGGTCTCAGCAACCAGGAGATCGCGACCCGCCTCCACGTCAGCGAGACCACGGTGAAGACCCACATCAACAACCTCTTCAGCAAGACCGGGGTCCGCGACCGAGCCCAGGCGGTGGGCTACGCCTACGGTCACGGGTTGGCGCGGCCGCAGGGGCAGCCCTGACGCCGCTCCCGTCAGCGGGGGCCTGGTGGCAGGATGGGCGAGGGGGGAGAGGTTCGCAGGCGGGTCCGTGCGTCTGAGACGACCGTTGACCCGGCGTCGAGGACGAAGAGAAGGATCGCCGCGTCATCCAGAAAGCCCGCCGCCGCGGAGCCGGTGAACAGCTGGGAGAGGCCCCACGCGACGAACGCCATGACGGCCACGAGCCGCAGGAGAAGACGTCGCCAGGCGGGGGGGTGAGCGATGCTGATGGCCGCGATCGCACCGGCGACCAGCAGCAGTGGGGCCGCGGAGAGGCCTGCATGGTGTGCCCAACGGACGCTCCCGTTGACCCCATCGGTGACCACGAGAAGGATGCTTGCCGCGACCGAGAGAGCTCCGAGGCCAACGGCCACCGCGAGGCGAAAGCGTGGCGCGCCCGTCACCTGCGCCGGAGAGCGGCCCCGCATGCGCCGGAAGTCTGGCACGTACGCTCTCTCCGGCCGCTGTCCCAGATGACGAACTCTATGGGTGACCCGCCGGCGGCGGATCCGCACCGACCTCGGGGTTCAGCCGGCCGCGACCAGGACCACGCCGGCGACCAGGAGCCAGAGGACGACCACTCCGATGACGGTCCATCTGGCGATGACGTGACGGTTGCGACCTTGGCGCGAGCGACCACTGCGGAGATAGGCACGGCGCACCTGGAGACTGTCCGCACCCGAGACAGGCGTCGTCACGATCTGACCGACCTCACCCGGAACGCGACCACCGGCGCCCGCCCCCGGTGACGAGGCGGACGATCACCAGCAGGATCACGGCGCCGACGAAGGCGATGACGATGGCGGTGATCGTCGTGTGGCCGGGGATGCTGAAGCTGATATTGAGGGCCTGGGCCAGGAAGCCGCCCGCGAGCGCGCCGATGATGCCGACCACGATGTCGGCCACCACGCCCTTGCCACGTCCGGTCACGACCTTGCTCGCGAGGAAACCCGCCACCAGGCCGATGAAAGCCCAGAGCAGGATGGTCCCCGGGTCAAGGGTGAGTGTCACGGAACCGACAAGCATGGTTCTCCGGCCTCCCTTTAGGTCATTCGGCCCCGAGGCCCTCTCTACGCGCGGACCCGGGTGCCGCCAACTCTGAGGGGGACGCCGAAACAACTTCAGCAACAGCGCGGGCTTTTCGCCAGGCGGGTGAACCACGGCAGCTCCCTCGACGTGGTGAGGACGAAGCCCCCAGCGGTGGCTACCAGGGGGCGGGAGCCGCTCCGGGAGGTGTGACGTGATGAGGGTTCACAGGGGAGAGCCTGCCGTACAGCGGTCGAGCGCCACGCGTGCGGCGATGTGGGCGCCGAGCTGGCACCTGGTCTGCCGCCTGGTGGGGGCGGCGGGCGTGGCGGCGTCCGGCACGATCCACTTCCAGCTGTGGAACTCCGGCTACAGCGTGATTGCGGTGATCGGCCCGCTCTTCCTGCTCGACGCCATCGGCAGCTGGCTGGTGGCGCTGGCGCTGCTCGCCACCCGCTTTCGCGCGGTGGCGGGGGCGGCCATCCTCCTGGAGCTGGGCGCCATCGCCGGCCTGGCGCTGGCCAGCACAGCCGGCCTCTTCGGCTTCCAGGAGACGGGCACCGTGGTGGGCGGCCAGATCATGGGCGCGTACGGCACCGAGTCTGTCGCCGTCCTCCTGCTCGCCGCGAGCCTCGTCCTTACCCGGGGAGTCCTCAGGAGGTGCTGGGGATCAGGATCGGGTTCGGCGGTGGGGTGAAGGTGCCGATACCGTTCCAGTTGGACAGGTTGTACACGGTGGCGTCGGCGCCGGTGGTCGTCACCCGCACCGGGTAGGCGGGGCCGGACGAGGCGATGTCGACGGTCGAGCCGTCGGTCGCCTTGAGGCTCACGACGGGCTGGCCGTCGACGGTGCCGGTGCCGTCTGCGGTGACGGTCCCGGTGCTGGAGAGATCGGACGAGATGTCGAGGCGGGCGGAGAGGGCCAGATAGTCGTTGGCGACCTTGGAGCCGACCGCTCCCTCGACCCAGACGTCGTTGAGATCCGCCGCCGTGGCGCTGCTCTCGCCGGCGTCCGTGTAGTAGGCCGCCGGTGCGCTCACATAGACGTTGCCGGCCACCTGCATGACGTGGATGGTGACGCCTGCCACCACGAACGTTCCCCTGTACTCCGCACCGGCCACGCGGAGGTCCAGGCTGGTGATGCTGTCCGGGAAGTCGCCGCTGGAGGTGACCTCATATCCGCTCGCGTTCTTGGTGGCGGAGGTGGCGGCGGCGAGGATCTGCGACGGCGTCTCCGACGCGAGGCTGGAAGTGCCGCAGCCGGCCAGGGAAGCCACGGCAGCCACGGCCACGGCCGCTCCCGTCCATCGCGCTCGTCCGGCCATGGGTCTCCTGACGGAGCCGGCGCCCGACCCTCCAGAGTCGGCCACGCGCGGCGCTGCCAGTCTATCCGGGCAGCCCGGTGGGACCGGCTCGCGAGCACCCGGCCGGCGTCTCGTCCGGTGGCCGCTTCGGCGGCCAGGAGGGTCTTGTTCTGGGCTCGCACGGGACAGCGTCTGTCGATGTACGCCCCTGGGGCGGGACCGCGCCGACGTGGTGGCGAGTGGTCATCAGGGTTCCGACCAGGGGCCGGCTCCCGCCATGTCCCCGTTGATGACGGATGCCAGCCGGTTGCCCATCGACGCGTCGTCCATCCCGACACCCAGCTCCCGGTTCCGGTCCAGCGACGTCGACGAGAAGTTCTCCGAGCCGAGGAACCAGCGCATGGAGCCGGTTCCCGGATCGGCGACGATGGCCTTGGCGTGAATGTACAGGGCCGCGTCTGGGGAATAGGTGTAGACCCTGACCCCGGCGTGCGTGAGATTGGAGAACTCGCTGCTCCACGACGATGAATCGGTCATGCAGACCTGCACCTCGACGCCGCGCTGCGCCGCCGCCTCCAGCGCGGAGACGATCTCCTGGTCGGACATCTCCTCGTTCTCGACGAGCAGCTCCTTCTTGGCGCCCTGGATCAGCGTCACCAGGGCGGCCGTCGACCCCGGGCTCCAGACCAGGTCGTCTCCCGGCGAGGGCTGGATCGCCGTGTTCGAGAAGTCGGCGTCGAACACCGCCTCGATCGCCGCCACGTCGTGTGCGTCGCCGTCGGCGAGCATGAAGTCCCGGGTGGACGCGTAGTACTGCGCGGTCATGTTGCCGGTCATGACGATGGCCTCATCGGCGTCGACGATCAGGGTCTTCTGATGGGTGATGTCCACCTGGGTCGACGACCAGTGGACGTCGACACCCTGCGCGGAGAGCGTCGCGTACGCGCTCTCGTTCTGGCTCTTGGCATACGCCTGATCGAGGATGACGCGGACGGCGACGCCACGGTCCTTCGCCTGGATCAGGTCGTTGACTGCGGTGGTGTCCTCCAGCTCGTACATCACCAGGTCGAGAGAGTGGCGGGCCCCCGTGATCGCCTGATAGACGGCGCCCATCCCCTGGTCGGGTTCGACCACCAGAGAGTCAAAGCTTCCGCCGGCGGCAGGGGACCTGGCCGGCGTCACGGCCGCAGGGTCGCCGGTCGGCGTCGGGCTGCCGGCGTCGGGTGAGGCCGTCGACGGGGGGCTCGGTGAGAGTGCAGGCGCCACGGACGCGCAGCCACTCATCGCGAGCAGGGCGAGCCAGGCGAGGATCGTCCCGCCGTGCCTCCGGTCAACCCGCACCGCGCTGCCTCCTCAGGTGGCTGCCGTCGCCACGTTCCGACGCCTGGGCGGGACGGCGGCCATTCCCGCGGGTGCCAGTATGCAAGGCCCCGGCCCCGACCGCTCCCCGTTCCCGCGGGTCGAGTGCGCGTGTGACCGCCTCGAGGACGCCCCGAACTGGTCGGAAGCGGCGGAAACCCCATGCTGGACGGGTTCGACGGGCCGGTCGGCAGCCGTCCCCCGGGCGCAATGACAAGATTGGCACGAACCGTCCGACCGTGAGGCGGGCGCTGAGATCAGCAGAGAGCCCGCTGGGCATGCGGAAAGCCGGTTCCGTATTCGGCGGAAGGTCATTCGCACATGCGACAGAAAGCCATTTCCGTCTTGACATAAAGACGGTTTCGTATTCGGTGCAAAGCCGTTTCGTATTCGAAGATCTCACGGGGGTTGCACCGTTAGGCGGCGGCATGGTAGGGTGCCATCGTCGCGGATCGTCCAGGTCCACAAGAGAGCGACGGTGAGAGCCAGATCTCTCACCGGTCTGCGGCCCACCGTCCCATGTTCGCGGTGGAACTGAAGCCCAGGTGAATCGTCGCCTGCCCTTGACCGAGCGATTGAGCCGGGTGTGGCACGAGACACCGACTGCGGAGACTGCTCTTCATGCGTCATCTGGTTACTCGTGGTCGTTTGCGTGCGTGCGGCGTCGCCCTGGCGGGCCTTGCTCTGATGGGTCTCGTCGCGCTCACGGCGTTGCAGCCTGTGGCGCAGGATGGCCGGCTCGGCGTCGATTCCTTTGCGCTGGCGCGTCACCTGGCGTCGCCGTCCGTCACGACCGCCGCATCGACTCCGGCCGCGCCCGCCGCGCCGACGCCCACGGCGATCGCGACCCCCACTCCGCTGCTGCCGGTTCCGACCCCGCTTCCGACCGCGGTTCCGACCCCGAAGCCCGCTCCGGTGGTGCGGGCCCCCGCGCCTCCGGCATCCACCGGCACGAGCTCGTCCGGGGGCGACATCGAGGCGATCATCACCGCGGCTGCTCAGGCGGCGGGGGTCGCCCCGAGCTGGCTGATCTCAACCGCCGAGTGCGAGTCCGGTCTCAATCCCAACGCATACAACCGGTCGGGACCGTACGACGGGCTCTTCCAGTTCCTTCCCTCGACCTTCGCGGCCCATGGGGGCACGAACATCTGGGACCCGACCCAGCAGGCCCAGATCGCCGCCACCATGTTCGCGAGCGGCGAATCGGGAGAGTGGCCCGTCTGCTCGCGGTAGGATGCCGGGTATCCCCGCAGGGGTGAGGGTCGCCGCGATTCCGATCCCCAGCGCGCCATCTCAGAGCAGGGAGCTTGCGCACCTCCCGGCCGCCGCCGGGGTTTCGTATCCGCCCGGGACGGGTACCACCTGTAAGGTGAGCGAGACAAGCGGCGTTCGCCGCGGGCTGGACGGCTGCACGAGCATCCTTCGCGCAGGGGAGAGAGGCTCTGTTTGACCAGACCAGTGGCACGGTCGACGAGTTGCGGACTCAGGATCACGACGCGCGCCGAACCCGTTATGCGCGTCGCCACCGGATCCGGCTCATCGACCAGGTCATCAACGAGTTCGAGTTGCTGAACCTTGCGGGCGTGTCGGTCGTCCCCGGCGAGCTGACCCGGCGCGCCAATGGCCTCATCAGCGGCGACGCCGCCGGTGCGCGGGTGATGCCGGGCGATCGGGCCGTCCCGATCGCCGACTGGGTATCGGCGCTCTTCGAGGTCCAGGACGCGCTGATGCTCCCGGGGCAGACTTTCAGCACCCGCTGACCCGCTGACCCGGGGTCCTCCTATGCGCCCACGGCGGCGCCGATCAGCCTCCCCAGGCCAAAGGTGACCCCCGCCGCCAGCATCCCGAAGAGGAGTTGCCGGCCGCCCGAGAAGAGGACGCTCCGCCCGGTCAGCAGAGTGATCAGAGAGCCGACGAGGAAGAGCCCGAGGGCGGCGCAGACGATGGCGAGGCCGATCGCCGGCGCCCCGGTGGCGAAGAAGAAGGGGATGAGCGGGAGGATGGCGCCGATCGAGAAGAGGACGAAGGAGGCGCCCGCCGCGCTGTTGGGCGACCCTCCCAGCTGGGACGGGTCCAGCCCCAGCTCCTCGCGCACCATGGTGTCCAGGGCGTTCTTGGTGTCGGCCATCAGCCGCGCCGCCACCTCCTCGGCCTCCGCCACCGAGAGCCCCTTGGCCTGGTAGATCAGGGTCAGCTCCTCGCGCTCCTCGTCGGGGACCGTGCGGAGCTCGGCGGCCTCGGTCTTGACCTGGCGTTCGTACAGCTCCCGGGTGCTCTGCACCGACACCCATTCCCCGATCGCCATCGAGCAGGCCCCGGCCAGCAGCCCGGTGATCCCCGCGATCAGGATCGCCTTGGGTGGCAGGCCCGAGCCCGCGACCCCCACCACCAGCGCCAGGTTGGAGGTCAGGCCGTCATTGGCCCCGAGCACGGCTGCTCGCAACGCATTGCCACCCGGAGCGCGATGGCGCCCCTCCAGCTTGCCGAGGGTCTCCCCGGCCACCCCGGCCGGCGATCCCCCCGTGATGTAGCGGAGCACCCGAGCGTGGGAACGCTCGTCGTCGGGCATCCCGGTGCCCTCGGTCTCGGTCTGGTCGTCGTAGCTCTCCTGGTCGGCCCGCTCCAGGGTGGCGACGGTCGGCAGGACGAGCTGCGCCCCGAACCGGTGGGCCAGCAGCCGCATGGCACGGGCTCGCCACGATGGCCGCCGCGGGCCGGGGTCGCGGCCCAATGCCCGCAATTGATCCTCCCAGAAGCCAAGGTGGCGCTCCTCGACCTCGGCGAGACGGATGTAGACGGAGGCGAGACGGGCGTCGGACTCGGCCTTCGCCATGGCCCGGTACACCACTGACGAGTCGAACTCGCCCTGGCGGTTGGCCCGGTACCTCGCCTCGTCAGTCAGCTTCCGTGCCATGACGCGACTCCTCCGCAACCCGTCGCCACTCCTCGCGCTCTCTCGTGCCCCGGCGCCCGCGCGCGAGCATCATCCCGCACGGCGGGCGGGAGCCAGGGACCATGGTCACCTCTCGGGACGGGCCGTGCGGGCGAGGTCGGCCGCACCGGGGCCGCGTGCGGCGCCGCCATTGCGCGATGAGATGGGCGCGGGTACGAAAACCAGATGGCGGCCGGTTGGGGCACAATACGCCGTTGTGCCTCGGCGCGTCGAAGGCATCAATCTGACCAATTCATGCGGTGATGCCATGCCCCCCTGTAAGACCCGGGCCTCGGCCCTCCTCGCTGGCGTGGCTTTGGCGGTCGCCGCCTGCGGCGGGGCGTCCCACGCCGCCAAGAGCCCGTCCCCGACGGCCAGCCCCACGCCCAGCGTGCCGGCGACGCCGACGCCCACGCCGGCCCCAGCGCCACTCAGTCAACCGCTTCTGATCCAGGTCGAGAATCTCTACCAGGCGCGGCCGCAGTCGGGATTGAGCAGCGCCGACGTCGTCTACGAGTACCAGACCGAGGGCGGCATCAGCCGCTTCACCGGCATCTGGTTCACCAAGCCTCCGAGCGCCGACATGGTCGGCCCGGTGCGGAGCGCACGCCTGATCAGCCTGCGGCTGCTCCAGATCTACGGCGGCGCACTCATCTATTCGGGGGCCAGCAACTACGTGCTGGCGCAGGCCAGCGCAGCCAGCAACAAGCACTACGACGACCCGGAGCCGCCGCTCTTCCGCACCTCGACGCCGCCCCCGGCCGCGAGGTACGGCGCTCCCCACAACCTCTACACCAACGGATCTGATCTGGCCAGCTTTGACCAGAGCATCAATCTCACCAGCACCGTCAGCTACCAGCTCTGGGCGCGCACCCCGATCACGGAGCTTCCCTCCGGTGGCACCGCGCTGAGCAGCTTCACGGTGCCGATCTCGGCCGAGGAGACGCCGGTCTTCACCTACCAGCCCGCCGCCGGCGAGTACCAGCGGAGCGAACCGGCGACCCCCGAATACCCGGCGACGGGCGCTCTCAACGACGCCAACACCAGCGCCCCCTGGGAGACGCCCAACATCGTGATCCTGCAGGCTCCGACCATCCCCACGCCTGCGGACAACGAGAACCCGAGTGGTGGCTACACGGAGGGTCTCGACTTCGGGATCGGGCCGAGCGCCAGCGGGAGCGGTCAGCTCGCGGTGGGGGGGCAGCTCTACAGCATCAATTGGACCCAGGCAGCCACCGGTCCACCCCAGCTGACCCTCGCCGATGGACAGCCGGCACCGATCGCTCCGGGCCAGGTGCTGTTCGAGGTGGTGAACACCGGGGCCACGGTCACCCCGTAAGCGACGCCGGCCGCGCAACCTCTCGCGCAAGTGGGGTGCGCCGCGCCCTGCGGGCCAGACCTCGGTCGACCCGCAGGGGGTTTTGCCTCCCACCTTCCCGTCAGCTGGCGGCGTGGCCTCCGCGCCGCGTGCTGTGCAGGGCTTGTGTCACGGGTAGATGCCGCGTGCCGAGGTGGCCTCGGCGACCCGCTGCACCGCGATGGTGTACGCGCCCAGCCGGAGCGGGACACCGAGGTGCTGCGACGCCTCCCAGCTGGCCTCGAAGGCCGCGTTCATGATGTGCTCCAGCCGCTGGTTGATCTCCGTCTCCTCCCAGAAGAAGGATTGCAGATCCTGCACCCATTCGAAGTAGGAGACGGTGACCCCGCCGGCGTTGGCGATGATGTCGGGGACGAGGGTCACGCCCTTCCGGGCCAGGATCTCGTCGGCCTCGGGGGTGACAGGGCCGTTGGCGGCCTCCAGGATGAGCGAGGCCTGGATCGCCCCCGCGTTGCGCCCGGTGATCTGATTCTCGAGCGCCGCGGGGACCAGGACGTCCACCGGGGCCGCCAGCAGCTCCTCGTTGCTGATCGCCCGCGTCCCCGGGAAGCCGGCCACCGATCCGGTGGTCCGCTTGTGCTCGAGGAGCGCGAGGACGGAGAGGTGCCTGTCGCTCCAGATGGCGCCGCCGGTGTCCGAGACGGCGCGGATGCTGAAACCGTCCGCCTCCATCAGCCGGGCCGCGATGCTCCCGGCGTTGCCGAACCCCTGGACGGCGACCGTGGACTGGCGCGGGTCGCGTCCCAGGTGTTCGCAGGCGCGGAGGGCGACCACCGCCACCCCTCGCCCCGTGGCCTCGTTGCGTCCCTGGCTGCCCCCGACGGCGATCGGCTTGCCGGTCACGGCCGCGGGAATGGAGTGCCCGGCGCTCATCGACATCGTGTCCATGATCCAGGCCATCACCTGGGGGGTGGTGTTGACGTCCGGGGCGGGGATGTCACGGTCCGGCCCGATGAGCACCGAGATCTCGGCGGCGTAGCGGCGGGTGAGCCGCTCCAGCTCGCCCATGCTCAGCTTCTTGGGGTCGACCACCACGCCGCCCTTGGCCCCGCCGAAGGGGATGCCGACCGCGGCGCACTTCCAGGTCATCCACATGGCCAGCGCCTTGACCTCGCTCAGGGTCACCCCCGGGTGGTATCGGATCCCCCCCTTGGCCGGGCCTCGAGCCAAGTTGTGCTGGACGCGGTACCCCTCGAACATGCGGAACGACCCGTCGTCCATCTTCACCGGGAAGGCGACGATGAGCTGGCGCTGGGCCTCCCGGAGGAAGGCGCGGACCCCCGGTTTAAGGCCGAGAAGATCCGCCGCCGCGTCGTACTGCCGCTGCGCATTGAGCCAGGGATCCTCGACGGCCTCTGACGCCGTCGCAAGCATTGACTGGTCCACGGTGCTCACCTCCTGTGATGACCGCGGGGCATCGGCGTGCGACGTGAACTGCGGGCAACCTGCTCCGCGGCGTGCCGGCCCCATGGTGGCACCTCGCACGCGGGACCGCCACCCCATTCGGCGACCTGACACCGTTCACCACGGCCGTTTCACGCGGGTCACCCGCACCGCACGTCGCGCCGGCCCGGTACGGCAACACTCAGCGCTTCACGAGATCATTCCCAGGGGTCTCCCAGGAGGCTCGCCTATACTCCGGCCCGGGTTGGGGACCTGACAGCAAGCCTGGACCACAGGAGCACACGTTGTATTTCCGCTATCTCGGACGCGAACTCCGGCGCCGCGCACGGTCGGCCGCCCTGGTGGCCATCGGCCTGGCCCTCGGGGTGGGGCTCGTCATCACGGTCACGTCGTACGCCGCCGGGGTCAAGGCCGCTCAGGGCCAGGTGCTCTCCTCTCTCTATGGGGTGGGCACCGACCTCACCGTCACCAAGCCGGCGACCGCCGGAACCGGGGGCGGGTTCCGCTTCAGCGGCACCCCGTCGAGTAGCGCCCAGGCGGGACAGAGCTTTGCTCAGGACCACCTGACCTCGGCCGCCGGCCTGACCACCGTCCCCGACAGCGACGTGACCTCGATCGCCAAGCTCAAGGGTGTCGCCGGGGCCACCGGTGCGCTGGTGCTCAACTCCGTGCACATCAGCGGGACCTTCACCGGCTTCGGCGGGTTCGGCGCGGGAGCGACCCCGACCCCGACCCCCACAGCCACGCCCACCCCGACAGCGTCGGCCAGCCCCAGCGCCTCTGCCGGCAGCGGGTTCGGCATCTCCACCTTCAGCGTGGACGGCATCGACCCCACCGAGCCGGGCCTCGGGTTGCTGAGCGGGCCCAACATCGCCTCGGGATCGTCGGTCGTGGGCCAGTGGTTCACCGACGTCCAGTCGAGCAACGCCTCGGACCAGACCCTCGCCCTGGTCAGCAGCGCCTACGCCAAGCAGAACTCGCTCAAGGCCGGTTCCACCGTCACCATCTCCAGCACCAGCTTCACCGTGCTCGGGGTGGTCTCCGTCACCGAGTCCGACGGGGCCGACATCTACATCTCTCTGAGCGAGGCCCAGTCGCTGACCGGCGACACCAGTGACGTCAACACCATCTACGTCACCGCCGACACCTCCAATGACATCTCCACGGTGCAGACCGAGATCCAGAAGGCTCTCCCGTCGGTCACCGTGACGAGCGCCTCGGACGAGGCCAGCAACATCTCCGGATCGCTCAGCACCGCCTCCAACCTGGCCAACTCGCTGGGGCTCGGGCTCTCCATCGCGGTCCTGCTGGCCGCCTTCGTCCTGGCCGTCCTGCTCACCATCGCCTCGGTCACCCGCCGGGTGCGTGAGTTCGGGACCCTGAAGGCGATCGGCTGGCACAGCCGCCGGATCGTCGGTCAGGTCATGGGCGAAACCCTGGTCCAGGGCATCATCGGCGGTGCTGTCGGAATCGGGCTCGGCGTGCTCGGAGCCTTCTTGGTCAGCAAGCTCTCGGGGCCGCTCACCGCCACGGTCGGGGCGACCGGGCTGGGCAGCTCCACCCCCTCGGGTTTCGGTGGCGGCGGTTTCGGCGGCGGTGGTGGCGGAGGCTTCTTCGGAGGAGCATCCCCGGGCGCGTTCTCCAGCGCTCGACCTGGATTCGCGCGCACCTTCGCCGCGAGCAACCACAGCGTGACCCTGCACATGACCGGGCCGCTCAGCCTCGAGGTGTTCGGCGTGGCAGTTGGTCTGGCCATCCTGGGGGCGATCATCGCCGGCGCCATCGGTGGCTGGCGAGCCGCCCGTCTGCAGCCGGCCGTGGCCCTGCGGCGGGTGGAATAGCCGATGGTCATTCTTGCCCGACCGCCGCTTCCCCTGCCGGCCGCAGCCGTGACCCGGGTGGCCGCCGCAGCCGCGCCGGCGTCGCCGGCCGCAGTCCCTGCCCCGACTCAAAATGCCCCCTGCGTGGAGACCCAGCATGTATGAACTCAAGAAGCTCTCCCGGGTCTACCCCAAGGGGAGAGGCAAGGTCGCAGCCCTGAGCGGCGTGGATCTCGTCATCCCGGACGGTGAGTTCATCACCGTGCAGGGGCTCACCGGGCACGGCAAGACCACCTTTCTGCTCATGCTCGGGGCCTTGGACAAGCCGACCTCCGGGAAGATCATCTTCGACGGCAAGGACCTGGGGGCGATGCCCGAGTCCCAGCTGGTGGACGTCCGCGCCCAGAACTTCGGCTTCATCTTCCAGAACTACAACCTGCTGCCCACCCTCACCGCCGAGGAGAACGTCGAGGCGGCCCTGGTACCGCTCGGCATCCCGACCGCGGAGCGGCGCTCCCGCTCGGTGGCGGCCCTCACCGAGGTGGGGTTGGGCGATCGTGCCGGCCACTTCCCCTCGGAGATGTCGGGTGGTGAGCAGCAGCGGGTCGCGATCGCTCGGGCGCTGGTCAAGGAGCCGAAGGTGATCCTGGCCGACGAGCCGACCGGAAACCTCGACGAGGTGACCAGCCTGGAGATCGTCGCCTTGATGGAGAAGCTCTGGAAGGAGCGCGGCATGACCCTGGTGCTGGTCACCCACGACACCAAGGTGGCCCGCCGTGCTCCTCGGACCGCGGTCATCACCAAGGGCAAGCTCACGATGCGCGACAACCGCGCGCCCAAGGTCGCGAGCCAGGGCCCGCCCACGACCGCCAAGCCCGCCTGACCGCCAAGGCCGCCTGACCGCCTCGCCCGAGCCGGCCGCCATGCCCTCGGCTTCCCGCACAATCGGCCCCAGGGTCCCGCACCGTTCATCGTGAAGGCTGCCTCGTGGAGCTCGACGTCGACGTCGCCCGGGCTCTGAGCCACCTGCGCGACTCTGACCCCGAGCTGGGGAGGCTGATCGACCGCGCCGGCACCTTTGGGCTGACCCTGCCGGAGGAACCCAGCACCTTCGCCGCTCTGGCCGAGGCGATCGTCTACCAGCAGCTCTCGCCCAAGGCCGCGGCCACCATCTTCGGGCGGTTCTGCGGCCTCTTCCCCGGTGCGCCGAGCTGCCCCACCCCCGACCAGGTGCTGGCCGCCTCCGAGGAGGCACTCCGCGGCGCCGGGCTCTCCGGCGCGAAGCAGCGCGCCCTCCACGACCTGGCCCGGCGGTCGGTTGACGGCGAGCTCCCGACCCTCGAGGAGGCCCGGGGGATGGACGACGAGGCGATCATCGAGAGGCTGGTCCAGGTGCGCGGCATCGGGCGCTGGACCGCGGAGATGTTCCTGATCTTCACACTGGGACGGCCTGACGTCCTGCCCGCGGACGACTACGGTCTCCGCCGCGGCTTCCAGGTCACCTTTCAGACCGAGGCGATGCCCAGTCGCGACGACATGGCGCGGCGCGGAGAGCGATGGGCGCCGTACCGCACGGTGGCCAGCTGGTACCTCTGGCGCGCCCTGGAGGTCGACCTCTGACGCCGCCGCCGTCCGGACCGCACGAGCCTGCCCCGTGACGCGGCCACCCGCCTCCCTAGAGGCTGCCCTGTGACGCCGCCGGCGGTCCCCGTCCGGGCGGTGCTGCTCGACGTCGACGGCACCCTGGTGTCCGCCGGCGCGGCCGTCCCTGGCGCGGCCGCGACGCTCGGCTGGCTGCGGGAGCGGGGCATCCAGATCCGGCTCCTCACCAACATCGACTCCCGGACTCCCGAGACGGTCTGCCGCGAGCTGAACGCCGCCGGCATCGAGGTCCCGGTCGAAGCCGTCTTCACCCCGGTGGTCGCCGCCCTGCGTTTCCTTGGCCAGCACCCTGCCGAGCGCTGCCACCTCCTGCTCAGCGCGGAGCTGGCCGCACGTTTTGCCGCCCACGACGCCGGGGCCGGCGCAGCCGACTATGTGTTGGTGGGGGACTGCAGCGAGGTCGGCGGGTACGCGCAGCTCGACGCCGCCTTCCGCCGGCTGATGGAGGGGGCGCGGCTGCTCGCCCTTCAGCGCGGCCGCTGGTGGCAGGCGGCCGACGGCCCCTCGCTCGACACCGGGGCGTTCGTCGCCCTCCTCGAACACGCTTCGGGGCAGACGGCGCGGGGCTTTGGCAAGCCGTCCGCCGACTTCTTCGAGATGGCCCTGGCCGACCTGGGCTGCACTCCGGCGGAGGTGTTGGTGGTGGGGGATGACCCCGAGACCGACGCCGCCGGCGCTCGCACCGTCGGCGCTCCGTGCGTTCTGGTGCGCACCGGCAAGTTCGGCTCTCGCGGCGGAGCGGCGGGGGAGGGGCATCCCGTAGTGGCAGCGGTGATCGATTCGATTGCTGATCTCCCCACGCTGCTCGGACCCAATCTCTGCACTCCCGGGCGGTGATCACGCCTGTCACCCAGGTCAGGAGCGGCTTCGGCCACCCCTGCCACCCGGGTGAGGATCGGCTCCCGTATTCCTCGCCAGCAGCCGAATCATTTGACGTAGAGAACGCTTCGCCCGTATACTCACACCCCATGCGGAACGGACCGCCGGCCGGTCAGCCATGACCTCCGCTGTCAGCATCCCGGTCGGCGACCTGGAAATGGCTGCCCGCGACCTCGAGGGCGCCAGCGCCGAGGCGGTCCTCGCCTGGACCTTCGACCGGTTCGCACGGGTCGCGGTCGTCGCCAGCTTCCAGGCCGAGTCGGTGGTCCTCATCGACATGGCGAGCCGGCTGCGTCCCGGCGTCGACGTCATCACCCTGGACACCGGTCGCCTCCCCGAGGAGACCTACGATCTCATCGACACGGTGCGGAACCGATTCACGGTGACCCTGACGGTGGTGAGCCCCGATCCCACGGAGCTCGCGGAGATGTCCCGGGCGCACGGCGTCAACCTCTTCTATCTCTCCCCGGAGCTGCGGCTCACCTGCTGCGACGTCCGCAAGAAGCGGCCGCTCGCCCGTGCGCTCACGGGCTACGGCGCCTGGGTGACCGGGCTGCGCCGCGAGCAGTCGGCGAACCGCCGGGCGACCCCGGTCGTCTCCCGCGATGGGGGGCGTGGAGGGATCGCCAAGGTGGCGCCCCTCGTGGGCTGGAGCCGTGAGGAGGTCTGGGCCCGTGTGCGTGCCCGCGACCTGCCCAGCCACGCCCTCTACGCGAGCGGCTACACGTCCATCGGTTGCGCGCCCTGCACCCGGGCCCCCCGCCCCGGTGAGGACGAGCGTGCCGGCCGCTGGTGGTGGGAAGGGGATTCGATCAAGGAGTGCGGCCTGCACCCGGTCTTGACGGGGCCCGGATCCACCGCGCACGTCGCCACCTCTCCGGGCCGGGCGGATGACCGCGCGGAGTCCACCGCCGCCACCGCGGCCCCACCCCGAGCAGGCGGATGAGCCGAGGGCTGGTGATCTGGCTGACCGGGCTGTCCGGCGCCGGGAAGTCGACGATCGCGACGCGGCTGGAGCAGGAGCTGAGGACGCTGGGGCGCAACGTCACCGTCCTGGATGGTGACGAGGTGCGCACCCATCTCTCCAAGGGACTCGGATTCTCCAAGGAGGACCGGGACACCAACATCCGGCGGATCGGTTATGTGGCCGGATTGGTGGCGGCCCATGGGGGGGTGGGGATCACGGCGGCGATCTCGCCGTACCGAGAGATCCGGGACGAGGTGAGAGCGGCGACGCCGGGATTCGTGGAGGTGTACGTGCGCTGCACTCTCGAGGAACTGGTGCGGCGCGACATCAAGGGGCTGTATGAGAAGGCGCTGCGAGGCGAGATCCCCCACTTCACCGGGGTGAGCGACCCCTATGAGGCGCCGTTCAACCCCGAGATCATCGTGGACAGCGCGCAGGAGACGGTGGAGGAGTCCGTGGAGCGGATTCTCGACCGGCTGGAGCGGCTGGGCCACATCTGGAGAGGAGTGCGGCCTCGCCTCCTGGAAGGCGAAGAAGGGGCGGCGCTCCGCGCCGAGGCGGCGAGCCTGCCGGTGGTGGAGGTCGGGCCCCACGAGGCGGCCGACGCGCTGATGCTGGGGACCGGAGCCCTCTCGCCGCTGCCCGGCTTCATGACCGCCCCGGACTATCGGGACGTGGTGGGATCGGGGCGCCTCTCGGGGGGCCAGCCATTTCCCATCCCGGTACTGCTGCGGCTGGACGACGAGGGCGTCCAGCGGATCCGGGGCAAGCCGCGGGTGGCGCTGCGCCACCAGGGCGAGGTGATCGCGGTCGTGGATGTCGAGGACATCTATCGCACCGACGCCGAGACCGAGGCGCTCTCGGTGTACGGGACCGGCGATGACGCGCATCCGGGCGTCCGTTTGCTGCGCGCCTCCGGGCGCTGGGCGGTGGGTGGCGGCCTGACCGCGCTCCGCCGCCCCGAGACCGGCTTCCCCAAGTACGACCTCACTCCCCTGGAGGTGCGCAAGGCCAAGGCGGAGCGGGAGTGGGCGACGATGGTCGGCTTCCAGACCCGGAACCCGGTGCACCGTGCCCACGAGTACCTGCAGAAGGTGGCCCTGGAGAACATCGACGGGCTGCTCCTGCACCCGCTGGTGGGGGAGACCAAGAGTGACGACATCCCCGCGACGACCCGGATGGCCTGCTACGAGGAGTTGCTGGCCGGATACTTCCCGGCGGAGCGGGTGCTGCTCGCCACCAACCCGGCGTGGATGCGCTACGCGGGCCCCAAGGAGGCGGTGTTCCACGCCCTGATACGGCGCAATTACGGCTGCACCCACTTCATCGTGGGACGAGATCATGCCGGAGTTGGCACCTACTACGACACCTACGCGGCGCAGCGGATATTCGACCAGTACGAGCCCGGCGAGCTGGGCATCGAGATCCTGCGCTTCGAGCACTCGTTCTGGTGCCGGGCCTGCGGGGGGATGGCGTCGACCCGGACCTGCCCGCATCCCGCCGAGCAGCGCTCGGTGCTGAGCGGAACCCGGGTGCGCGAGCTGCTCGTCCAGGGGGAGCCGCTGCCGGCCGAGTTCACCCGCCCGGAGATCGCCGAGCTGCTGAGGGCGGCGCAGTCAGGCCAGGCGGCGGCTGCGCCCCGAACGTAGCCAGGAGCAGCGGGCCACCCCGGTTCACAATACCCGGCGTGACCACGCCACCTGTCCCTGGCCGCGCCTACGCAGGGATCGGTTCGCGTGCGACGCCGGCGGGGATCTGCCATCTGATGGAGCGGTTTGGCGCCGAGTTGGCCCGGCGCCGCTGGACGCTCCGGTCGGGCGGCGCCGTCGGGGCGGACAGCGCCTTCGAGAAGGGGGCACGGGAGGTCGGTGGGAGATGCGAGATCTACCTGCCGTGGCCCGGGTACAACGAGCACTCCGAGGCTCGCCTGGTCGAGGCGTCCCCGGAGGCATACGACGTCATGGCGCGGATCCACCCCGTCTTTGCGCGGCTGCCCAAGAGCAGCCGCCGGCTGCACGCCCGCAACGTCCATCAGATCCTGGGCGCCGACCTCCACTCGCCGGTCGAGATGGTGGTCTGCTGGACACCGGGGGCGAGGGGGCGCGGTGGCACGGGAAGCGCCATACGCCTTGCGAGGTCGCTGGAGATCCCGGTGCATGACCTCGCGGATATCGCGGGCCGCCGCCAGATGGGGGAGCTGCTCGGGCTGGAGGTCGAACCTTCCCCGGACGCGGGCGGCGACGGGGGGCAGCTGCCGCTTCCACTCTGAAGTCGATCCGGCACCGGTCGAGCCCCAGCGCCGGTCGGGCGCCTCTTCCGGCCGAGCACATGCACCGGCCACGCATGGGGCAGATGCATCTACCCCAGACGCACCAAAGCGCCCAGAGTCGCAATCATGGTGAGTGCAGAGGCGCTAGACACCTCCCTACCTGCTCACACGGTACTGGTCGTCGACGACGATCCTCGCTTCTCCGGGGCCCTCATCGATCTGATCGGCATCGACCCCAAGCTCCGGGTGATCGGCTCGGCCTCTGATGCGAGCGCAGGAGCCGAGATGGTGCGGTCGCTGCGGCCGACCGTCTGCCTCTGCGACGTGCGCCTCCCGGGTGGCGGCGGCGAGGTCGTCGCGGCCGAAGCGCGCCGCTCGGCGCCGGAGACGCGGGTGGTGGCCCTCTCCGCCTTTGATGACGCAAGCACGGTCATGGGGATGATCCGCGCCGGGGCGATCAGCTACATCGTCAAGGGCGCAGCCGGCGACGACGTGCTCGACGGCATCCACCGGGCGATTCGCGGCCAGGCCTCGATGCCGGCCTCCGCCGCCACCGCGGTTGGCGCCGAGCTTCGCGGCCAGGGGGAGGAGGCGCGGAGCAAGGTGCTCCTGCTCCGCCACGTTCTCGACCATGACCTCATGCACGTCGTCTTCCAGCCGGTGGTCGATATCGAGACTCGCGAGCCGATTGCCTTCGAGGCGCTCTGCCGGGTCAACGGCCCGCCACAGCGGCCGCCGGACATGTGGTTTGCGGATGCGGCCGACAACGATCTGGGCCTCGAGTTCGAGCTGCGGGCGATCCGCCTGGCTCTCGGCCATCTTCCCCACCTTCCCGCAGGATGTCCTCTGCACCTGAACGCGTCGCCGGCGGTGGCGAGGTCCCCTGAGCTGGCATCGCTGTTGAGGGGGATCGTACCGGGAATGATCATCCTCGAGATCACCGAACACACCGAGATAGATGACTATCCGGCATTCACCGCTGCGCTCGAGCCGCTCCGCGCCGCCGGGGTGTTGATCGGTGTCGACGACGCGGGCTCGGGTTTCTCGTCCATGAGCCACATCGTCAACATGGAGGCCGATGTGATCAAGGTGGACATCTCCCTGGTGCGCGACATCCACCTCAACAAGATGCGCCGTGCCATGGTGGGTGCTCTCGCCGAGTTTGCACGGCAGGCCGAGGCGCTGGTGATCGCCGAGGGTGTGGAACTGGAAGAGGAGCGGGCCACGCTCATCACTCTCGGGGTGACCGCCGCCCAGGGGTACCTCTTCGGACGCCCCGCGCTCTGCTCCTGTGCCACCCCGCACATAGTCGGGCAGCTATCCGCGGCGGCGGCCACAGCCTGAGCGGACCCGGCCGCGGCGCTGGTCCGGGCGGGAAATTGGGTGTATACCTGCACCCGTAGCCTGAGGGGCTCAGCGCAGGCCAGGCGGAACCCGGAAGCGCTTCAGATCCAACGGCGGTGCGTTTGTCGGTGGCCAAGCGGCGGACCACGGGATGTCGAGTAAATGATTGACGAGACACCGAGCGTCGCCGCCCGGATGTCGGCGGGCCGGGTGGGGACAGATCGCGTGGTGGAGTGGCGGGAGAGGGTGGCGACCGCCGAGACCGCGGTTCAGCTGATCCGCTCCGGAGACCGCGTCTGGGTGCAGCAGGGCTGTGGGACGCCCGCGACGTTGCTGGATGCGCTCGCGGCACGCGCTGCCGACCTTCATGACGTCGAGATATGCCACATGATGACCCTGGGTGCGCTCGACTATGCGCGCCCCGAGCTCGCGCGGCACTTTCGCCACAATGGGCTGTTCCTCGGGGACAACGTTCGCGCCGCGGTGGCCGAGGGGCGAGCCGATTACACCCCCGTGTCGCTGGGAGAGATCGAGCGCCTCTTCGCCGGCGAGCTGCACATCGACGTCGCGCTGCTCCAGACCTCGCCTCCTGATGAGCACGGTTTCCTGAGCCTCGGCCTCGGGCCTGACTGCACTCTGACCGCCGCCTGCCAGGCGTCGCGCGTCATTGTCGAGATCAACGACCAGATGCCACGCGCACTGGGGGACACTTTCCTTCACGCCAGTCGCGTCACTGCCCTCGTGCCGGTGTCGCGACCACTTCGAGAGCTCCTTCCGAGGCCGCCTGACGCAGTCCAGATGCAGGTGGCGGACCACGTCGCTGAGCTGATCCCCGATGGCGCCACCCTCCAGGTCGGTATCGGGGGCATCCCCAACGCCGTGCTCGCCCGATTGGGCGACCGCCGCGACCTGGGTATCCACAGCGAACTGTGCCCGGATGGCGTCGTGGCACTCATCGAAGCAGGGGTGATCAACGGAGCGCGCAAGACGCTTCATCCCGGAAAGGTGGTGAGCGGTTTCGTGCTCGGCTCACAGATCATCTTCGACTACATCGATGACAATCCAGTGTTCGAGTTCCATCGCACGCGCTACGTCAACGACCCGTTCATCATTGCCCAGAATGACGGCATGATCGCCATCAACTCGGCGATTCAGGTCGATCTGAGCGGGCAGGTGTGCGCCGACTCCCTCGGGGCGCAGCCGTACAGCGGGGTGGGCGGACAGCTCGACTTCGTACGGGGCGCATCCAGAGCGAGGGGGGGACGCGCGATCATCGCGCTGCCGTCGACCGCACGGAGAGGGAGCGTGTCACGGATCGTGCCCACCCTCGCGCCCGGTGCCGGGGTGGTCACCACCCGCGCCGACGTCCACGACGTCGTCACCGAGTACGGGGTGGCCCACCTGCGCGGGCGGAGCCTTCGCCAGCGTGCCGAAGCGCTGATCGGTGTCGCCCATCCGAGCTTTCGCGCCGAGCTCTTCGAGTACGCGGTGCGCACGCACCGGCTGGAGGGGCGCGTGGCGCTGACCTAGGAGGTCCGATGCAGGAAACCCACGCCCGAGGGGCGGTCGCCGTCGACAGGGATGAGTGCAAAGGCTGCGGCCTCTGCGTCGGAGCCTGCCCGCCGCGAGTGCTCCAGCTCTCGGTGGAGCTGAATCGCTACGGCTACCACCCGGCGGAGTACCTGGGATCGGGCTGCACCGCCTGTGGCATCTGCTACTACGTGTGCCCGGAGCCCGGCGCCATCTCGGTGCTGCGCCGGCTCGCGGTCTGAGCCATGGAGCAGCAGCTGATCAAGGGCAACGAGGCGGTCGTCAAGGCTGCGCTGCTGGCCGGCTGCCGCGCCTTTTACGGCTACCCCATCACGCCGGCCAGCGAGATCGTGGAGGTGGCGGCGAAGTACCTCCCCGAGGTGGGCGGGGTCTTCGTCCAGGCCGAGAGCGAGGTGGCGGCGATCAACATGCTCTACGGGGGCGCGTCCGTGGGAGTGCGGGTCATGACCGCCTCCAGCGGGCCGGGCATCAGCCTGATGCAGGAGGGCTTCAGCTACCTGGCCGGAGCCGAGCTTCCCTGCGTCATCGTCGACATGATGCGGGGCGGACCCGGGCTGGGCGGCATCGGCCCCGAGCAGGGTGACTACTTCCAGATCGTCAAAGGCGGGGGGCACGGCTGCTACCGCAACCTGGTGCTGGCACCGGCGTCGGTGCAGGAGCTCGTCGACCTGACCATGCAGGCCTTCGACCTCGCGGATCGCTACCGCAACCCGGTCGTGGTGCTGGCCGACGGCAGCATCGGCCAGATGATGGAGCCGGTCTCCTTCCCGGAGCCGCGGACGGTCCCGGCGGCCCCGGCGTGGGCGGTCACCGGGAACGCGGCCACCCGGCAGAACCTGGTCAGCTCCATCCACCTCGATCCTGATGAGCTGGAGGGGCACATCCGCGCGCTCGAGGCCAAGTACCGTGAGGCCGAGCGATCAGAGCCCCGGTGGGAGGCCTGGAGGGTCGATGACGCCGACATCATCCTGGTGGGATACGGCATCGTCGGGCGGGTGCTGCGCGCGGTGGTGGAGATTGCCCGCCGCCGCGGGATCAGGGCGGGGCTGCTCCGCCCGATCACGCTCTATCCCTTCCCGACCCGGGCGATCCGCGCTCTGGCCGATACGGCGCGGGACTTCGCCGTGGTGGAGATGAGCACCGGGCAGCTCGTCGAGGACGTGCGGCTGGCGGTGGAGGGCCGTCGGCCGGTGCAGATGTACAGCCGCGTGGGAGGCAACATCCCCACCGTCGAAGAGGTGCTTCAGTTTGTGGAGAGGACAACCCTGGTCGGCGCGCGGGTGCCGGTGGAGGTGAGCACCGATGGCCGGTGACACTTCGGCGATGGCGGTGGTCCACGGGCGCTCGCCGACCTTCTATCGGCGTTTCGACCGCAAGGAAGACGACCAGCACCAGACCCATTACTGCCCAGGGTGCGGTCATGGGATCGTGACCAAGCTGCTGGCCGAGGCCATCGACACGCTGGGCATCCAGGACCGCACCATCCTGGTGAGCCCGGTGGGCTGCTCGGTGTTTGGTTACGAGTACCTCGACGTGGGCAACATCCAGGGGGCCCACGGCCGCGGCCCGGCAGTCGCCACCGCGGTCAAGCGCAGCCGTCCCGACAGCATCGTGGTCAGCTATCAAGGCGACGGCGATCTCGCCGCCATCGGAACAGCCGAGATCGTCCATGCGGCGAATCGCGGCGAGACCATCTCCGTAATCTTCGTGAACAACGCCATCTACGGAATGACCGGAGGCCAGATGGCGCCGACCACGTTGCTCGGGGAGAAGACCACCACCACGCCAGGGGGCCGAGACCCGGCCGTGCATGGATACCCGCTCAGGGTGTGCGAGCTCCTGGCCACCCTGGACGCGCCGGTCCTCCTCGAGCGCGTCGCGCTGGGCAGCAACAAGCAGATCATGGCCACCGGGCGGGCGATCCGCCGTGCCCTCGAGAATCAGGTGCGTGGGCTCGGTTTTTCGCTGGTCGAGGTGCTCTCGCCGTGCCCCACCGGCTGGGGCCTGGATCCTTCCGCGGCCCAGACCTTCGTTCGCGAGACGATGACGCGCACCTTCCCGCTCGGGAACTTCCGCGATCGCTCCGCGAGTGCGGAGGCGCAGCATCCTGCGGTCACCGTTCCGGATCTCGGGGACCTGCCGCGAATCCTCGGCCTGGACCCGGCGTTAGGTGTGGGCGAGGCTCCCGACACGGCCGCGCCCCCCGCTCCGGTCCCGACCGCGGACCACCGGATCGTCGTGGCCGGGTTCGGCGGGCAGGGCGTCCTCTTGCTCGGGGAGTTCCTCGCCGAAGCCGGACTCAGCGCCGGCTACCATGTGTCCTGGTTACCGTCCTATGGGCCGCAGATGCGCTCGGGCACCTCGAACTGTCATGTGCGCGTCTCGGCGGTGCCGATCGACTCCCCGGTGGTCTCCCGACCGAACGTGCTCATAGCGCTCAACGAGCCGTCCCTGCGCAAGTTCCTGCCGTCGATGGAGCCGGGCGGGCTCGTCTTTTACAACGCCGACCGCGTGCTGGCGGACTGCGCGGGGAGTGGCGTCCAGATCATCCCGATCGCCAGTACCGCCATTGCCGATCGATTGGGGTCGGCGAAGGTAGGGAACATGGTCATGCTGGGCGCTCTGCTCGAGGCCACCAGGATGCTTCCGGACGGCCCGGTAGATGGGGCGCTGCGCCGGCTGGTCACGCAGGAGAGGTGGTACGAGCTGGACCAGGCCGCGTTGCAGGCGGGGCGGGCGGCGGTGCGCCGGATGACTGCCGCAGACGGGGAGCCGCCGCTGGCGTGACCTCCGGCCATGGGTTGGCCGAGGCCCCGGCTCGAGTCCAATGCGCTGCGCTCAGACCTGGTTGGGCGTGATGTGCACCCTGGGATCGATGACCGCATAGAGCAGGTCGACAACGAGGTTCGCGATCACCACGAAGGCGGAGGTGAGTAGGGCGATGCCCTGAATCATCGGCAGGTCCTCGGTATCCACGGCGGTGATGAGCTGGTGCCCCAGACCGGGGATCCCGAACACCACCTCGACCACGACCACCCCGCCAAGAACCGCGGCCAGGTCGATGCCAAATTGGCTCATGAGGGGCGTAAGGGCGGCTCTCAGGGCGTGGCGGTAGAAGACCCGACGTTCCGACAGTCCCTTGGCTCGCGCCGTCCTGATGTAGTCCTCGTGAAGCGCGGCGCTCAGTGAACTGCGCGAGAGCCGCGCATACACCGCCGCGCTGACCAGTGCGAGGGTGATCCAGGGCAGCGCCAAGTTGTCGGCCCAGGCCAGCGGGTTGACATGGAGCGGCGTCCAGGTCCCCGGAAATGGGAAGACGTGGAGACCGTGGCGGGAGAGGATGTCGTCGCTGATGAAGAGCAGCGCCCCTCCGAGGATGAAGGCGGGGGTCGAGAGCACGGAGAAGATGAAGATGGTGGCGCCGCGAGCGCGGATACTTCCGGGGCGGCGCACTGAAAGCATGCCGATGCCGAGGCCCACGGTGAGCCACAGGGCCGCGGCCGGTAGACCCAACTCCAGATCGACGGGGATGTCGCGCCCGATCACGCTGGTCACCGGGGCTCCGACGACGAAGGATTGGCCCAGGTCGCCGCGGAAGATGCGGGCGAAGTAGTCGAAGTACTGCTGCCAGATCGGTCGCTCCAGACCGAGGCTCACCCGGAGCTTCTCCACCAGCCATTCCGGCGCCCGGAAACCGAGGATGAGGCGGGCCGGATCGTGGGGAACCACGAAGTAGATGACGAAGATCAAGGTCCAGATCAGCCAGAGGACGAGGACCGCCTGGACCACGCGGCGGATGAGGTAGGTGGTCACACCGCCTGCGATTCTCCAGGATTCGGATACCGGCACCGGGAAAGAGTGTCAGGACGCCTGCCGGCACGCGCGGGTGCTCTCCGGCATCCGGGCCGCCTGCTCCCCGACCACCAGGGTGTTCCAGGCGGCGGTCCCGGTGAGGTGGCACCCTTCCCTGACCGAGTCGGTCGGCGAGTGCACCGATGGCGGCGGGGTCCTCGCCGACGCCCCCGCGAAGCCCCACCTCTCGGACGGTCGTGGCCGGTGATCATGCCAAACATGCGTGTGTAACATCAGCGACGAACACACCGCACAGCTTCAGGCAGGTTCACTGCGTGAACCTCGCCATCCTCGGAGCGCGCCCGAGGACCGACTGCGGGGGCTCCGGCGACAGGCACGGGCCGCGAGAAAGACGTCCCTGAACCTTGCTCAGGTTATCGCGAAATCGCCCGAGACGCCGAAGACCGAGGAGCTGGTCGCCGAGACGATCTCGATCTGGTAGGTAGTCGCGAGGATTTGCTTGGCTGGAATCTTCCACGTGTAGGTGCCAGCCGATGTCAGCACTGACTTCACGACCGTCGTCACGACCCTTCCGGCCTCGAGGAGTTCGATCTTCACACGGGCTCCAGGGGTGCCCGCGCTCGACCAGGTGATGGCATGCGGGCTACTCCGCGCCCAGGAGGCGCCGATGCTGGGCGCGGTGACCCTGAGCACACTGCTGCTGGCGATGACCACGCTGCCGCTGTTCTGGTCCAATACGGTGCAGAGCCCCGTGTCGGGACACGCTACGCCGAACAGGTCATCCGCCCCATCAACCCTGGTCACCGACCAGGCCGTCGTCCCTCCGGTGGGGCTGGCGGAGGTGACCGCGTTGCCGCTGCCATCCGCGGCGATGCAAAGATGGCTGCTCGGACAGGACACGTCGTTCAGGGAGTTGCCACCGTCGACTGTGATCGCCGTCCACGTCGGCGACACCGCAGCGGGGTTGCTGGAGGTGACCACGTCGCCGAGGTCGTCCACGGCAACACAGAGGTCGCTGCTGAAGCAGGACACGCCATTGAGGCTGTGATCGACGATGGAGGTCACTGTCCAGGCGGTCCCTCCTCGGGTGGGGTTCGTGGAGGTGATCACGTTGCCGTGGCCGTCCACCGCGACGCAGAGAACGCTGCTGGGGCAGGACACGCCGAGCAGGGGATACGAACCCGAGGGGAGGGCGGGGTCCACAGGGGTCACCGTCCAGGCCGACGCCCCGCCGGTGGGGTTGGTGGAGGTGATCACGTTGCCGTTCTCGTCGACCGCGACGCAGAGGCCGCCGCTGAGACAGGACACGCCGTCCAGCGAATTGCTCCCGTCAACGTGGGTCACCGTCCAGGCCGACGCACCCCCGACGGGGTTGGTAGAGGTGGCCACGAGGCCGCCGCCGCCTACGGCGACGCAGAGGCCGCTGCTGAGACACGAAACTTGCGCCAGCGCACCAGCACCGACCACATGGATCACCGTCCAGGCCAATGCGCCTCCAGTGGGGTTGGTCGAGGTGACCACATTGCCGCTGAGGTCCGTGGCGACGCACAGGCTGGTGCTCGGACATGACGCACCGTTTAGAAGATTGGAGAGGTTCACCGCGGTCACCGTCCAGGCCGAGGCACCTCCGGTGGGGTTCGTGGAGGTGACCACATGCCCGCCGCCGTCTGCGGCGACGCAGAGCGGGCCACTGGCGGCACAGAACACACCGGAAAGATGGCTGGAGCCATCCGCGTCCGCAACCGTCCAGGTTGGCGCCGCCGCGGTGGGGTTGGTGGAAGTGACCACGTTGCCGCTGCCGTCCACGGCGACGCAGAGTGGGCTAATGAGACAGGTGACGCCATTCAGCGAGTTGGAGCCGTCCGCGTCCGCGACCGTCCAGGTTGGCGTGGCCGCGGTGAGGTTGGTGGAGGTGACCACGTTGCCGCTGCCGTCCACCGCGACGCAGAGGGCGCTGCTGAGACAGGACACGCCGTTTAGGGAGTTAGAGCCGTCCACATGAGTCACCGCCCAGGCTGACGCACCTCCCGTGGGGTTGGCGGATGTGATCACGCTGCCGTCCTCGTCAACCGCGACGCAGAGGCCGCTGGTGAGACAGGACACGCCGTTCAGGGGGTTGGTCCCGTCGACGTCGTTCACCGTCCAGGCCGGGGCCCCTGCCGTGGGGTTGTTGGAGGTGACCACGTGGCCACTGCCGTCCACGGCGACGCAGAGACTGCTGCTGGGGCAGGACACGCCCGTCACCACGGTGGCGGGGTCCACCGCGCGAGTCACTGTCCAGGCCGATGCCCCTCCGGTTGGATCGGTGGAGATGGCTGTGCCGGTACCCACGGCCACGCAGAGGTTGCTATTGGGGCAGGACACGCTATCCAGCGAATTGTTGGTGCCGGGCACGATGGCTGCCGCCCAGGCCGATGCCCCTCCGGTGGGGTGGGTGGAGGTCATCACGCTGTTGCCGCCGACCGCAACGCAGAGGCCGGTATCGGGGCAGGACACACCCGAGACGAGCTCGCCGGCGAACGGCGGCTGGTAATCGACGCGCACCGGTGCCGCCCAGGTGAGCGTCGAGCCGGCGGCGAGTGAAGGTGGACCGACGATGGTTGACGCTCCCGCCACGAGGCCGGAGCCGATTACCGCGATCTGAAGGATCTTCCGAAGCGACACGGGAATACCCACCTTCGTACCGGGTTCGGGACAAAAGTCCCAGTACGATTGAGTATGAGGACCTCTTTGGTGATCGACAATGGGCTCATTGGCTGCGGTATCGGTCACATTGACCCACCTCCGGCAGACGCGTCACTTCGACCCATCGAGTCGCGGCTAATCACAGCGCCTTCTCACGACCAAAGCCCCGGGCGTTGAGCACGGCGGCTTCGGGCCTGAACTCGCTGGACGTGATAGGAAAGTGCGCTCTCATTGCCCGCCCTGCCGCCGAGGGCCCGTAGACTGCTTCCCAGATGCCACGCGCCGTCCTTGTCACCGGGGCCAGCAGCGGGATCGGCGCCGCGACCGCCCGCCGCTTCGCGGAGATGTCGCGTACCGAGCTGGTGCTCGTGGCTCGCCGCGAGGAGCGCCTCGAGGCCCTCGCGCGCGAGCTCGGCGGTGCGACGGTGATCGCCGCGGACCTGACCGTGCCCGAGACCCCGAGCCACATCGCCGCGGTCGTCGAGGAGCGTCACGGCCGGCTCGATGTCCTGGTCAACAATGCGGGCGCAGCCTGGGGCGGGCGCTTCGCCGAGGCAGGCTGGGCCAATGTGGCCCAGACCATGGATCTCAACTTCAATGCCCAGGTGCGGCTCACCGAGGCGTTGCTCCCCCTGCTGCGGCGGTCCGCGCCGAGCTCGATCGTCAACGTCGCGAGCACCGCCGGACGGGTGGCCCGTGCCGGCTCGGGCGCGTACTCGGCCAGCAAGTTCGCGCTCTCCGGGTGGACCGATGCGCTCCGCCAGGAGGAGCGCGGCCACTGCGTGCACGTCGGATTGGTCCTGCCGGGGCTCGTCCCGACCGAGGGGTTCCCCGCCGAGGGCATGCGGGACCACCCCATCTGGCGCTGGTTCATCGGGAGCGACCGGGGTGTGGCCGAGGCGATCGCCGACTGTGCCGTGCGCAAGAGGGCGGAGCGCTACACACCCCGGTATTACGGGCTCGCGGCCGTCGTCCGCGCCGCCGCGCCCGGGCTGGTGCGGGCGGTGCTCGACCGCACTTCTTGACGCCGCCCCGGGCTCGCTCAGCGCGACTCCTCACCCCCGAGCCTCCCGGAACCAGTCCTCGGAGCGGTCCCGCTAGACTTCGGGGCCAGGATGTGGAGATCTCACACGCCCTCGCTGCGGCCGCTGCCGCCACCGGGCGCCGGCGGGTTCGCGGGGATGCGAATGCGCCGGGGCGGCCTGACCGCCCCGCACGCATGATCTGACATCCACCAAAACCTGAGGTCCACCCCATGAGCCAACGAATACTTTCCCTGCGCTGCCGCGCCTGTGGCAACACGACCCCGATCGCGGCCACGCATGCCTGCGACAACTGTTTCGGCCCTCTCGAGGTGGCCTACGACTACGCCGAGATCGGCCGCCGGGTCTCCCGCAAGAGCATCGAGGCGGGCCCCGCCAGCATCTGGCGCTACCACGACCTGCTGCCCCTCGAGGACGAGCTGGAGCCGATCACCCTGGGTGAGGGCTGGTCGCCGCTGATCCGGGCCCGCAACCTGGGCGACCTCCTCGGCCTGCACAACCTCTACCTGAAGAACGACACCCAGAACCCGACCAACTCGTTCAAGGACCGGGTGGTGAGCGTCGCCGCCAGCTGGGCCCGGGGGCATGGCTTCGACACCATCGCCTGTGCCAGCACCGGCAACCTGGCCAACTCCGTCGCCGCGTACGCTGCCCACGCCGCGATGCGCGCCGTGATCATCATCCCGGCCGACCTCGAGGCCGCCAAGATCTCCACCACCGCGGTGTTCCGCCCCACCCTGGTGCGGGTCAACGGCACCTACGACGACGCCAACCGCCTGGGCAGCGAGCTGGCCGACGAGGTCCCCTGGGCCTTCTGCAACATCAACGTCCGGCCCTTCTACAGTGAGGGCAGCAAGACCCTCACCTACGAGACCGTGGAACAGCTGGGCTGGCGGCTTCCCGACGAGATCGTGATCCCGATCGCCTCCGGCTCCCAATTCGTCAAGGCGGAGAAGGCGATCCACGAGCTGGTCGAGCTCGGCCTCGTCGACGGGCCGGCGCACACCCGGCTCACGGGTGCCCAGGCCTCCGGCTGCGCGCCGGTCGCCGACGCCTTCACCGGCCACCACCCGGTCACCCCGGTCCGGCACCCCGACACGGTCGCCCGCAGCCTCGCCATCGGCAGCCCCTCGGACGGGGAGGACGTGATCCGCGCCTCTCGCAAGAGCGGGGGAGTGGTCGAGAGCGTCAGCGACGATGAGATTCTCGATGCGGTGGAGCTGCTCGCCCGTACCGAGGGGGTGTTCGCCGAGACCGCCGGCGGGGTGACGGTCGCGGTGCTGCGCCGGCTCGCCGAGGCGGGAAGGTGGAAGGGCGACGAGGTGGTGGTCGCTTACATCACCGGGCACGGGCTCAAGACCGCCGAGTCGCTCGAGGGTCGCATCCACCTGGACGAACCGATCACCCCCTCGCTTCGCGCCTTCACGGCGCGCTACCAGGTCGAGATGGAACGGGCTCCTCAGCCGGTGCGCTCGTGATGACCGCGTCCGCCGGGGGTTGGCTGAGATGACCGTGCCCGCCGGGCCGCTCTCCGGGTTCGATCCCACGGCCGGTTTCGTCGGTCTCCTCGGGCTCCAGTTCGACGAGATCACCCCGACCCGGGTGACCGCCCATCTCGAGATCGGCGAAAAGCACCTGCAGCCGTACGGCCTGGTCCACGGTGGCGTCTACGCGGCCGTCGCCGAGACCCTGGCATCGGTTGGGGCGATGGTGGCGGCGGGCACCCAGGGCTCCGGCCGGGGGGCGGTGGGGCTGGAGAACCACACCAGCTTCCTCCGCACCGCCGGCGCCGGGCAGAGGGTCGACGCCGAGGCGACGGTGCGGCACGCCGGCCGCCGTGTTCACCAGTGGGCGGTGACCATGCGCAACGCGGAGGACGGCCGCGAGCTGGCGACGAGCACGGTCCGGCTCCTGCTGGTGGATCCCGGGAAGGTCTGAGCCCGGCCAGGGGGGTTCCGATGCCCGCCGGCCGCGATCCCGAGAAGGCCTGAGCCCGGTTGGACAGCGAGCCCGGCCGGTACTGAGCCCTCCGGCTGCGGCATCAGGCGAACCGGTGCCCGCCGACGCCCTAAACTGACCCCCGATGATCGAATCCCCCCCCACCATCGACGCCACCAAATTCGGAACTGCCCGGATCGTCAGCCGCCGGGAGGCCGCGGATGGCCTCTGGGTGATGCGCATCGCCACCGACTTCGAGCTCGGGTTCAGGCCCGGGCAGTACTGCACGCTGGCGCTGCCGGTCGAAGGACGTCTCGTCGAACGGCCGTATTCGATCTGCTCCTCGCCGGAGGAGGACGAGATCGAGCTGTTCGTGGAGCGGGTCCCGGAGGGCGAGCTGACCGTCCCCCTCTACGCCCAACCGGTCGGGGCGGAGATGCCGGTCCGGCGCCGCTGCAAGGGTCTCTTCCTGCGCGAGGCACCGGTCGCGGGCCAGGCGCACATCTTCGTGGCCACGGTCACCGGGATCGCTCCCTTCCTCTCCTGCATCCGCACCCTGATCCGGCGGCAGGAGCGCGGCGAGTGGTCGCCCGAGGGCACGGTCTTCCTCCTCCACGGGGCGAGCGTCTCCCACGAGTTCGCCTACCTGGACGAGATGAGGGCGTGCGTCCGGGATCACGATTGGTTCGAATACGTCCCCACCATCAGCCGACCCTGGGTCGACCCCGAGTGGAAGGGTGAGCGCGGGCGGGTCGAGGACGTGGTGCGCAAGCACGCCGACCGGTTGGGGCTGGTGTCGGGCACCGCCTCGGCATTCATCTGCGGCAACCCGCAGATGATCGACAACGTCAAGGGTGCGCTCCGCAGGGGCGGCTTCGAGGCCGCCGCGGTCCACGAGGAGCAGTACTGGCCCGACTGAGGGGCGCCTTGGCCGTCTGAGCCGGGGGAACAGCTCTCGCGCCGCCCGGCCGCGCCGGCAATCGAGGGGAAACCCTGATGTCCGCGCGCTCGCCGCTCACTACGGTGGGCGCCGTGAGTGTCGACGTCCCGAGCGGGGACGGGGGAGGCGTTGCCGGTCCGGAGTGGGTTTTCGTGCCCGCGCCGGGCCGGCGAGCGTCGTCGAGGCGCCGCTTTCTGCCCATCCCTCCGCCCGGATCGAGCCTCCGCTCGGTGTCGTCGGTGTCGAGCGCCTCGTCCGCGGCGGCGGGACGTGCCTTCTCCCTCTCCCTGAGCTTCATCCCGACGGCTGTGATCGCGTACGTGGTCGCGGCTCTGGTGCTCGGCCTCACGGGGGTGATGCACCTCGACCGCTCCCTCCTTCCCGAGTTCAGCACCCAGTGGGGGGCGTGGCTCCTGATTCCGGGTGCCTACGTTCTCTGCCTCCCGATGATCCTTTTCGTGGCGGACAGCTGCGCCGGCCCCGGCTGGTGGCGGATCGGCCTGCTGACCTGGCTGGGGGTGGCGGCCGGGCTGACCCTCTTCCCCGGCGCCGCGCCGGTCATCGTGTGCGTCCAGCCGCTGGTGTTCACCGCCCTGCACCGGGTGGCATGGGCGCCGAGCTAGGGCAACCGACCTCCTACACTGTCGTGCTGATGGATGCCGAGCTGGTCCTCGCCGCCGCCCGCAGAACAGACATCGGGTGCCGTGAGCTCGCCTGACCGGCTTCGATGAGCTCCGGGGCCTCCGGGCGTCCAGGGGTGGTTGACGGCGCAACGAGCCCTCGTGGCTAGACTTGAGGCCATGACCGCGCCGAGTGGCCGCGCCATCGCCGTCGTTTCGGTTCACGCCTCTCCTCTCAGTGAGCTGGGGCGGGGCGAGAACGGCGGAATGAATCTCGGGGTCCGGCGGCTCTGCGAGGGCCTCGCGGAGCGGGGAGTGCCCAGCGACGTGTTTGTCCGCCGCGACGACCCCGATCTTCCCGCCGAGCGGCTGATCGCCCCGGGGAGCCGGCTTGTCCTCCTCGACGTGGGCCCGCCCCGACCTCTCCCCAAGGAGGACCTGGTGGCGCTGCTCGACTCCTTCGCCGACGCGATGCTGGCTCACGCCGCGTCCGAGAAGCGCTGCTACCGCCTCATCCACGCCCATTACTGGCTGAGTGGCCCGCCCGCGCGCCGGGCCCGTGATCGGCTGGGCATCCCGTGGGTCCAGTCGTTTCACTCGCTCGCTCGGATGAAGGCGGCCGCGGGGCTCCCCCCCGACTTTCAGCGCGGGGCCGTCGAGGAGGAGCTGGCCGCCGCCTGCGACCGGATCGTGGCCATGAGCCGGGCCGAGGGTCGGGAGCTGGTGCGGCTCTACGGGGCGAGCAGGGACCGGATCTGCGTTGCCGAGCCCGGGGTCGACCTCCACTCGGCAAAGCCTGGTGCCGTCACCGCCCTCCGCGGCGAGCTGGACGTCGAGGGGCGCCGGGTCGTCCTCTTCGCGGGCAGGCTCGAACCGCTCAAGGGGGCGGACACCCTGATCGAGGCGATCGCCGAGATGGATCGCGACCCCCACCTCCAGGACGTGGTCTGCCTCTTCATCGGCGAGGACAGCGGCGACGGGGCCAAGGCGAGCCATGGCGGGGAGCGCCGCCGGCTGGAGCAGCTGGCCATGGACGCCGGCATCGGGGACCGGGTCCGCTTCCTCGGCGCCGTGCCCCACGACCAGCTGGCCCGCTACTACGCGCTCGCCGACGTCTGCGTGGTGCCGTCGCGGGTGGAGACATTTGGCCTCGTGGCCCTGGAGGCACAGGCGCAGGGCACGCCGGTGGTGGCCTCGCACGTGGGCGGCCTCCCCGAGGTGGTGGCCGACGAGGAAACCGGTCTCCTCGTCGAGGGTCGCGAGCCGCGCGACTACTGCGCCGCCATCTCCAAGATCCTCCACGACGACGCCGGCAGGGAGCGGATGGGGGAGGCGGCCCGCCGCCGCGCGGCCACCTTCTCCTGGGAGCGGATGGTCGACCGTCTGCTCTCCATCTACGGCCGGGTCAGCTCGCCCGAGATCCCCGCCGAGCTGCCGTGCGGGTACGAGATGTCGCTCGGGTCGGGGGTGTCCACCGGCTCCCGGTGAGAGGCGTGGACGAGCCGGCGCTGAGCCGGTCTTGTCTCACGGCTCCGGTTCGCGCCGCTGAGGTCGTCTGGATCAAGGAGGCGAGGAGCAGGGCGAGGGAGTGCACTGACGTGCATGACCGAGCCCGCGGAGGAGCAGACGCTGAGCCGGGCGGTCCTCAGCGGCGCGACGCGGCGATGTCGCAGGCGCGGGCCTTCATCGCCCGCTCGGTGCCGTCCTTGCCCTCGATGATCGGCCGCGAGGCGGCGCGCCGCGTCGAGTCCGACAGATCGGCCGCCTGGATCGCCGCCAGCGCCCGATCGGCGGCGACGAGGGTCTCCGGCTCGACCAGCTGGCGCGGGTAGAGGTACTCCGTGAAGTTCTCCGCCTCCTCGGTGCTGCGCTGCGCCCAGAAGCCAGGCACCGCCTCCACCCACCGCTCCACGTAGGGGCGCAGGAGGGCGGCCTGGCCCTCGCCCCACTGGACCAATCCGCCGACTACGAAGGGCCCCACGCCGAAGCCCCCCATCAGCGCGTTGAGGGTCTGCAGCGGGAGGTCGACACCGCCGGCCACCTGGTCGAAGGCGGCACGCTTGACCGCGGCGTCGGGCTGCGCGGCCCGGCACGCGGCGGCGCGCCGGCGGCCGAAGTCGGTGTCGTCGGTGACGAGCTGAGCGTCGATGCGGGCGCCGGCATCGCGGCCGAGGCCGGCGAGACGGCCAAGGATCATCCAGCGGAGGTCGTTGTCGATCAGGAGCCCGGGGACGCCCTGGGTGCCGTCGAACAGCCGCTCCAGCCGGTCGAGATCATCGGTGGAATCGGCGGCAGCGATGTGGGCTCGTGCCCAGGTGAGCTGAACGTCGCCGCCCGGCTCGGCGGCCGTCAGCTGGTCCCAGGCGATGCCGGCCACGCCGGCGCGCGCCGTCTCCCGGTTGGCAGGGTCGCCGAACTGGTCGATGGCCGCCAGCGCCTGGCTGAGCAGCCGCTCCAGGACGGTGACCTCGGTCTCCACCCTGGCGTGGTGGAGGACGGCGGCGACGAAGTCGCGCGTGGGCAGCTCGGCGTCGCGGGTCATGTCCCACAGCGCCGCCCAGCAGAGCGAGCGGGGCAGCGGATCGGCCACACCGCCCAGGTGCTCGAGCACGGTGTGCAGGGAGGTCGGGTCGAAGCGCAGCTTGGCGAAGGTGAGGTCGTCGTCGTTGACCACGGCCAGGTCGGGTGCCGGCGCACCGGTGAGCTCTGCGATCTCGGTGCGCTCCCCGCAGACCTCGCCGTCGACCACCCGGTACCGGACCAGGCGCCCCCCGTCCTGCCGGTAGAGGCCGACCCGGACGTGGTGGGAGCGCAGAGTGGGGTGGGCGGGGGCCGCCGACTGCACGATCGTAAAACGCGCGATGCCGCCACCGGAGACCTCGATCTCGGGACGCAGCGTGTTCATCCCCGCGGTGCGGAGCCACTCCGCCGACCAGGGGGCGAGATCGCGCC
Source organism: Candidatus Dormibacteria bacterium (assembly GCA_050012735.1). Classification (GTDB taxonomy): domain Bacteria; phylum Chloroflexota; class Dormibacteria; order Aeolococcales; family Aeolococcaceae; genus Changshengia. The sequence continues at coordinate 37,295 of JBEKGP010000002.1, read as the reverse complement.
CCGACGCGGCCTCGATGCAGGCGAGGAACTCACCGAGGGTGGCGTTGCTCCAGCGGTAGCGGCGGAAGTACTCGCGGACCCCTTCGGTGAAGGGGCCGTCACCGACCCAGGCGACCAGCTGCTTGAGGACGGCTGCCCCCTTCTGGTAGGTGATGCCGTCGAAATTCTGCCGCACCTCGTTGGTGTCTGCGCAGGGGGTGGAGACGGGGTGGGTGGAGGGGAGCTGGTCCTGGCGCGCCGCCGCCGACTTCATGGTGTTGGCGAAGTCGACCCAGGCGTTGGTGAATTCGGTGGCGTTGACCATCGCCTTGTTGGACATGTAGGTGGCGAAGGTCTCGTTGAGCCAGAGGTCTCCCCACCAGCGCATGGTGGTGACGTCACCGAAGCCGCAGACGTGGGCCATCTCGTGGACGATGACCTCGGCCCGCCGCGCCCGCTGGAGCTCGGTGGCCCGGCTGCGAAAGACGTAGACCTCGTTGAAGGTGACGCAGCACGGGTTCTCCATCGCGCCCATGTTGAATTCGGGCACGAAGAGCTGGTTGTACTCGTCGAAGGCGTAGGCGATGCCGAACTCCTCGGCGAAGAAGTCGAGTCCCTGCCGGGTGATCGTGAACAGCTCCTCGGCCTGCTCCTCGAGCTGGGGCGCCAGTGACCGCCGCGCGTAGAGGGCGAGGCGGAGGCCCCGGTGCGTGGTCTCGATGACGCGGTAGTCGCCCGCCGCCACCGCCATCAGGTAGGTGGGGAGGGGAGGGGTGGTGTGGAACCGCCAGGTGCGACTGCCGTCGCCGTGGTCGTCCCGGCCGAGCACACGCCCGTTGCCGCACACCTCCCAGGCGACCGGGGCGCGCACCGCCACCGTGAGGGGGCCCTTCAGATCCGGCTGGTCAAAGCAGGCAAAGACCTTGTGGGCGTCGAAGGGCTCGAAGTGGGTGTAGAGGTAGACCTGCCGGTCGGCGGGGTCGACGGCCCGGTGGAGGCCGACTCCCACCCGCTCGTAGGCGCAGTCGGCGAGCACTTCGACGGTGGTGGGCCCGACCGGGAGACCGGCGAGGGGGATGCGGGCGCCGTCGTAGCCGGCCACCGCTGAGGGGCACGGTTGCCCGCCGATGCGCACCTCCCGGAGCCGTCCCTGCTCGCCGACGGTGAGGTTGAGGAAGGTGTCCACACCCGGGCGGCGGCAGGAGAAGCCGATCCGGGTGGAGCTGCGGAAGACCGGCGCCGCAGGGTCGTCACTCAGCTCGAGGTCGATGCCGTAGCTGAGGTCATCGAGGAGGGCGGCGCGCTCCGCCGCCTCGGACTCGGTGAGGTTGTCACTGACGATCTGTCCGGCCACGGGAGGCAATTGTGGGCGACTCGGCCCCCGCCCCGCCGTCGGACACCGGGTTGGCCGCTGGAAACGGCCCCTAAATCTGGTCGCCGCCCTCGGGATCGGCGTCAGCGTGGTGCTCGGCGTCCGCGCCCGGGCAGCCGGTGAAGACGGCCTCGCTGCCGAGGGCGTCCGCGACAGCGCTCAGGGCGTCGCGCAGCCGGGCCGCCTCCTCGGTGTCCAGCACCTTGCCCAGGTGGCGGTCGATCCCGCCGGAATGGATGGGGGTCGCTCGATGCAGCTTCTCCCGGCCCAGCTCGGTGATGACGGCGAAGGCGCCACGCCGGTCGGACGGACAGCCCGAGCGGACCACCAGCCCGGCGGCCTCCATCCGGTCGATCAGGCGGCTCACACCGCTCTTGGTCATCAGCACGGTGTCCATCAGCCGCTGGAGCCGGAGGGCTCCGTCGGGAGCCTGGTCGAGCACCAGGAGCACCTCGAACCACGCGAGTGGCAGCCCTTCGGCGGCCATGAGCTCACGTTCCAGGTTGCCGGCCACGCCGGCCTGGGCACGGAGGAGCGCATGCCACGCCTGCAGGTGGACCGATCGGTCCGTCTCCGTCATGACCATGCCTCCAAGCCTACCCCACGAAGGTTGACAGCGCAACGATCTTATGAGTATAGTTGATACCGCAACAGTCGACGTATCAACCGTCGAATCGTCAACCATCGGAGAGAGACATGACCCAGACCGCCACCACCCCCCCGCTCGCCGCCGGCGCGTACGTCCTCGAGCCGTCCCACACCCAGGTCGGGTTCCTGGCCCGCCACCTGATGGTCAGCAAGGTCCGTGGGAACTTCGAGAAGTTCGAGGGCAAGATCACCGTCGGCGAGACCTTGGCGGTCTCCGCTGTGGAGGTGACCATCGACGTGGCGAGCCTCAACAGCCGGGATGAGAAGCGGGACACGCACCTGCGCTCGGCCGAGTTCTTCGACGTCGAGAAGCACCCGACCATGACCTTCCGCTCGACCGCCGTGACCGGCGCGGGCGGTGGGCACTTCGCGGTGACCGGCGACCTGACCATCCGCAACCAGACCCATCCGGTCACCCTCGATGTCGAGTATGTGGGCGCCGAGAAGACCCCCTGGGGCACCTCGGTGGCGGTCGTCTCCGCCTCCGCGGAGATCGACCGAGAGCAGTGGGGCCTGATCTGGAACGTCGCCCTCGAGTCGGGTGGCGTCCTGGTCAGCAAGAAGATCCAGCTCGAGATCGAGGCCGAGGTCGTCCCGGCTACCGCCGCCGGTTGAGCTCTCTCCGGGTGGTGCCGCCGCCGGCGAGAGCCGGCGGGCGGTGCCACCTTCCCCGGGCCGGCGCGGCTGCTCGTCGACGCCAGGGTCCGGGTGCCATATCCTTCTGAACGTGGGACTGAGGGAGCTGATCGGCAAGCTGGAGGGCCTCGAGGCCCTCGATGGCGTATCCGACCGGATCGCCGGATTCGTGAACTCCGCGGTCAGGCCGGCCAAGAGCCTGCTGAGCGGCACCTGGCTGGAGCACCCGCTGCATCCGCTGCTCAGCGACCTCCCCATCGGTTGCTGGAGTGGGGCGGTGATCCTCGACCTCTTCGGCGGCTCGGGCGCCGCTGACGCGGTCGACCCGCTGGTCGAGCTCGGTGCCCTGGCCGCGGTTCCCGCCGTCGTCAGCGGGCTCAGCGACTGGGCCGACTCCTACGGGCCGGAGAGGCGCGTGGGAGTGGTCCACGCCGCCGCCAACGTCACCGCTCTCGGGCTCTTTGCGGCGTCGCTCATGGCGGGCCACCGGAGCGCTCGCCCGCTGCGCCTGCTCGGCCTCGCGGCGGTGAGCGCCGGCGGGTACCTGGGCGGCCACCTCAGCTTCGGCCGTGGGGTCGGGGTCGACCATCAGGCCTTTTTGGAGAAGCCGAGCGAGTGGGTTGGCGCCCTCGAGACGGACAGCCTGGAGGAGGCCACCCCGACGCTCGCCGAGGCGGGGGGTGCTCGGGTGATGCTGTACCGGCGGGGGACGCAGATCTACGCCATCTCGGACGTCTGCCCCCATGCCGCCGGACCCCTCCACGAGGGCAGCGTCGACGACGAGCTCTGCGTGACCTGCCCCTGGCACGGCAGCCGCTTCCGCCTCAGCGACGGGAGGGCGGTGCACGGCCCGGCGTCCGCGCCGGCGGTCGTGTACCAGACGCGTGTCGAGCACGGCAAGGTGCAGGTTCGCGCGGTCTGATCGGGGGCGATTTGGGCACCCCGCCCAAGGGCCGTCTGGCGGGCGCGGCCGGGACCCTTGGCCTTGGTAGGATGCGCAGAAATGCTCTCGGACTACGCGCCGATCCTGGTCTTTCTGGGTATCTGCATCCTGTTCGGCGCCGGTGTGCCGCTGCTCAGCTCCGTGCTCGGGCCGCGCCGCCCGAGCGCCGCGAAGGAGCTCCCCTACGAGTCCGGGATCGTCCCGTCGGTCTCGGCCCGGCGGCGCTTCTCGGTCAGCTTCTACGTGACCGCGATGCTCTTCATCGTCTTTGACGTCGAATCGATCTTCCTCTTCCCGTGGGCGACCGTCGTCCGCCAGCTCAAGGTCTTCGGGGTCGTGGAGATGGGGGTCTTCATCCTCACCCTGCTGCTGGGGCTGGTCTACATCTGGGCCAAGGGGGCGCTCCGATGGGACTGAACGGCGATATGGCGCTGAACCCGACGGTCGGGCCCGCGCTCAACCCGCGCGTCTCGCTCGCGACCTCGCTCGGGGATGCCGGGGCTCTGCCGCTGCCCCGGGCGGGGGAGAGGGAGCGTGCCGCCCTTCAGAGCGGGATCCTCACCACCACCGTGGAGAAGCTCGTCAACTGGGGCCGGTACAGCTCGCTCTGGCCGGCGCTCTACGGCCTCGCCTGCTGCGCCATCGAGATGATGGGCACGGGCGCCGCCCGCTACGACATGGCGCGCTTCGGCTGCGAGGTCTTTCGCGCCTCCCCGCGCCAGTCGGACCTGATGATCGTCTCCGGCCGGGTCTCCCAGAAGATGGCCCCGGTCCTGCGCCAGATCTACGACCAGATGCCCGAGCCCAAGTGGGTCATCAGCATGGGCGCCTGCGCCTCGAGCGGGGGGATGTTCAACAACTACGCGATCGTCCAGGGGGTTGACAAGGTGGTACCGGTGGACGTCTTCCTCCCCGGTTGCCCGCCTCGCCCCGAGGCCCTGCTCGATGCGATCGTCAAGCTGCAGCAGAAGATCGCCGGCAGCCACCTCACCTCCTGGCGGGGGTGAGCGGGGATGACTGACGTGGGGGAAGCCACCGGACCACGCCCTGCCGCGGGGACGAGGGCGCTGGACCTGCTCCGTCGTGAACTGCCTGACGCGGTGCTCGCCGCCGATGAGGGCTTCGGTGAGGTGACCATCCGGGTGGGTCGGGACCGCCTGGTCGAGGTCGCCCGCCTCCTGCGCGACCACGATCAGGCGCGCTACGACCTGCCCCTCTACGTGACCGCCGTCGACTGGCCCGACCGCGAACCCGACGCCCCGCGTTTCGACGTCGTCTATCAGCTCCGCTCCATGCGGCACAACGACGTGATCCGGCTGGTCGTGCAGGTGCCCGAGGACGATGCCCGGGTGCCCACACTGGAAGGAGTCTTCGCCGGGATGGACTGGCACGAGCGAGAGGCCTACGACCTTCTCGGCATCCAGTTCGAGGGGCACCACGACCTCCGTCGCATCCTGCTCCCCGACGACTGGGACGGCCACCCGCTGCGCAAGGACTACACGTCCTTCGGCGAGCCGATCGCTTTCACCCACAACCTGGAATGGGCTCTTCCAGCCCAGGAGCGTCCGCCCGAGATGCCGGGAGCGTCGCGATGAGCGCGCTGCCACCGCCGGGGCCGCCGGGTCGGGACATCGCCTCCGAGCAGCACGACCGCGCCCGGCAGCTGCTCGGGGTCATCCCGGAGGTGGACGCCATCGACCTGGTCCAGCTCGACGACCAGACCATGGAACTGAACATGGGGCCGCAGCATCCCTCCACCCATGGCGTGCTGCGCCTGGTGGTGAACCTCGACGGCGAGGTGGTGCGGGGCTGCCGGCCCGACATCGGCTTTCTGCACACCGGCTTCGAGAAGGACTTCGAGCGGCACGGCTACCAGCAGTGCATCCCCTACACGGACCGGATGGACTATCTCTCGCCCCTCAGCAACAATCTCGGCTTCTCCCTGGCGGCGGAGCGCCTGCTCGGGGTCGAGGTGCCGGCTCGCGGCCAGTACCTGCGGGTCATCATGTGCGAGCTGGCGCGAATCGCGAGCCACCTCATCTGGTACGGCACGAGCGCCCTCGACCTGGGTGCGACCACCCCCTTCGTCTACGCCTGGCGGGAGCGCGAGAAGATCCTCGACATCAACGAGCTGGTGAGCGGGGTGCGGATGCACACGTCGTTCATCCGGGTGGGCGGCCTGATGGCCGATGTGCCCGCCGAGTTCTACGGGATGGTGGAGGAGGTGGTCAAGACCTTTCCCCACCACATCGACGAGTACGAGACGCTGATCACCGGCAACCCCATCTTCCGCGAGCGCACCCAGGGGCTGGGGGTGCTCAGCGCCGAGGACGCCATCAACTACGGGGTGACCGGGCCGACGCTCAGGGGCAGCGGCGTTCCCTACGACCTGCGCAAGGCGCAGCCCTACAGCTCGTACGACCACTTCGACTTCGACGTTCCGATCGGGCAGCGCGGCGACATCTACGACCGCTACCTGGTGCGGATGCGCGAGATGCGCGAATCGCTGCGGATCATCGACCAGGCGATGGCGGGTCTCCCCGAGGGGCCGGTGAACAGCACCGACCGCAGGGTGTCACTGCCTCCCCGCAACGAGATCAACACCAGCATGGAGTCGCTGATCCGCCACTTCAAGCTGGTGACCGAGGGCTTCCGGGTGCCCACGGGCACCGTCTACCAGGCGATCGAGTCCCCCCGGGGGGAGCTGGGCTTCCTGCTGGTGAGCGACGGCTCCAACCGGCCGTACCGGTGCAAGGTGCGCGCCCCCTCCTTCAGCAACCTGAGCGCCCTGCCCCACATGACTCAGGGCGAGCTGCTCCCCGATCTGGTCGCGATCATCGGATCGATCGACATCGTCCTCGGAGACGTGGATCGATGAACGTGCTGACTCCCAAGACCCGCGCCGAGATCGAGCGCCAGCGCGACCGCTACCCGCAGGCACGCAGCGCCGTGCTGCCGTCGCTCTGGGCGGTCCAGCACCAGCTCGGCTACCTGAGCCCGGAGGGGATGACGGAGGTGGCCGAGCTGCTCCGGCTCACCCCCAGCGAGGTGCAGGCGGTCGCCAGCTTTTACTCCATGTACTTCGATCGCCCCGGCGGGCGCCACCACGTCCTGGTGTGCCTCAACGTCTCCTGCGCGCTGCGCGGCGCTGAGGAGATCGTCTCCCACCTGGAGAGCCGGCTCGGCTGCCCGTCGGGCGGGACCACCGCTGACGGCGCCTTCACCTGGGAGCACACGGTCGAATGCCTGGGCGCCTGCGGTGGGGCACCCGCGATGCAGGTGGACCACCACTTCCAGGAGAACCTCACCCCCGAACGGGTCGATGCGATCCTGGACGGTGTCCGCGGCGCTCCGGCCGGCGGGGGGCCGGTGACCCGGCCGCACCGCTCCGGCGGCTCCACCGCGCAGAGGGCCTCCTGATGCTTGGGCGGGGAGGCTGCTGATGGCCGAGTACAAGCTGCTGACCAAGGACTTTGGGATGGACGGCATCCAGACCCTCGCCGTCTACGAGCGCATTGGTGGCTACGAGGGCCTGCGCAAGGCGCTCCGCAGCATGACCCCCGACGACCTGGTCGCCGAGGTCAAGACGAGCGGCATCCGCGGGCGCGGCGGGGCCGGCTTTCCCACCGGGATGAAGTGGTCGTTCCTCCCCAAGGGCGTGCATCCCCGCTACCTCTGCGTCAACGCCGACGAGTCGGAGCCGGGCTGCTTCAAGGACCGCGCGCTCATCGACGAGAACCCGCACCAGCTCATCGAGGGGACGCTGATCGCGGCGTACGCGATCCAGGCGCCGATCGCCTTCATCTACATCCGGGGCGAGTACCACGACCAGCGCCTGCTGCTGGAGCGCTGCGTCGAGGAGGCCCGCGCCGCTGGCTACGTCGGCCAGGGCATCCTGGGCTCCGACTTCAGCTGCGACATCATCGTCCACGGCGGCGCCGGGGCCTACATCTGCGGCGAGGAGACGGCCCTCATCGACTCGCTGGAGGGCTTCCGCGGCCAGCCCCGGCTCAAGCCGCCCTTCCCCGCGGTCAAGGGCCTCTACGGCAAGCCGACCGTGGTCAACAACGTGGAGACGCTCTCCAACCTGCCCCACATCGTCCTGCGCGGCGGCGCCTGGTTCGCCTCGGTGGGTGCCGAGAAGAGCACGGGCACCCGGCTCTTCTGCTGCAGCGGCCACATCAACCGTCCCGGCACCTACGAGATGGAGCTCGGCACACCGATTCGCGAGCTGCTCGAGGACGAGTGTCGCGGGATCTGGAAGGGGCGCTCGCTCAAGGCCTTCCAGCCCGGTGGCGGCTCGATGCAGGTGCTTCTTCCCCAGCACCTCGACCTGCCTCTCGGAATGGACGCGGTGCAGAAGGCCGGCTCCGCGCTGGGGGCGGGGGCGATGGTCTTCATGGACGAGACCACCTGCATGGTGGACGTCTCCATGCGCCTGGTCGACTTCTACCAGCACGAATCGTGCGGGAAGTGCGCCCCCTGTCGCGAGGGCACCTACTTCGAATCCGACCTGATGCACCGGCTGGAGGCGGGATCGCTGACCCCGGCCGAGCTGTCAACCCTCACCGACATCTGCGACAACATGAACGGCAAGTGCTTCTGCCCGCTGGGCGACACCGCCACCTGGTTCGTGATGTCGGCGTACCAGGCCTTCCGCGAGGAGTTCGAGGAGCACTGCGGGGCGGGCGGGTGTCCAGTGAAGCAGCGCACGAGAGAAGTGGTCTTTGCGTGATGCCTGACGAGAAGCCGAAAGCCGAGATCGCCGAGACGCCCGACGACGGGCGCGTGGCCGTCACCATCGACGGCCGGGCGCTCCGGGTGCCGCGGGGCACGCTGGTGCTCGACGCCGCCACCGAGGCGGGTGTCCACATCCCCATCTACTGCGCCCATCCCAAGATGGACCCGGTAGCGGTCTGCCGGATGTGTCTGGTGCAGGTCGAGAAGATGCCCAAGCTCCAGCCCGCCTGCGCCACCGTGGTGGCGGACGGGATGGTGGTCAACACCCAGTCGGCTCCGGTCGTCAAGGAGCGGGAGGGAGTGCTCGAGTTCCTCCTGCTCAACCATCCGCTGGACTGCCCGGTCTGCGACCGCGGCGGCGAGTGCGACCTGCAGGACTTCACCGTCCGCTACGGCCCGTCAACGTCGCGTTTCCCGATCACCGAGAAGGTCCATTTCAACAAGGCGCTGCCGCTCTCCGACCGGATCGAGCTGGACCAGGAGCGCTGCATCCTCTGCTGGCGCTGCACCCGCTTCTATGAGGAGATCACCGGCGAGAAGGAGCTGGTGCTCCAGCAGCGGGGTGTCCAGACCATGGTCGCCACCTTCAACGGGCAGCCGCTCCAGTCCGAGTTTCAGGGGAATCTTCCCGAGGTCTGCCCGGTGGGCGCGCTGACGCACGTCAAGTACCGCTTCACCGCCCGCCCCTGGGACCTCCAGCGGACCAAGTCGGTATGTCCCGGCTGCTCCTACGGCTGCAATGTCAACGTCGATTCCCGCGACTTCGAGGTGAGGCGCTTCGCCTCCCGGGACAATCCGCTGGTCGACGACATGTGGCTCTGCGACGAGGGGCGGTACTCCTTCCCGCGGTGGAACTCCACCGATCGGATCCGCCGGCCGCTGGTGAGGGGCAGCCGGGAGGATCGGGCGGAGACGGTGGTGACCACCGAGGCCGCCGTGGCGGCGGCCGCCGCCCAGCTGAGCTCCGTCAGGGAAAGGCTCGGGGCCGGCGCCATCGGGGTGATCGGCTCCCCGGAGAGCACCAACGAGGAGCTGTGGCTGCTCCAGCGCCTGGCCCGCGAGGTGCTGGGCACCCCCCATCTCGACCACCAGCTGGAGAGCTTCCCCGGCCACGATCCGGCCGAGCACAGCCTGGGCATCGCCGAGATCGAGAAGTGCAGGGCGGTGGTCGTGCTCGGGCCCGAGCCGGAGCGCTTCGCCCCGGTGCTGACGCTGCGCCTCTTCAAAGCGCAGACCAAGAAGGGTGTCGCCGTCCACCGCCTGGACGGTGGGGCCCGGGGGGCCGCGGCGGTCAAGGCCGCCGGCGGGGGCGAGGGCCTGGTCGGAGTGATCGCCGACGAGACCGGGCGTGCCGCCGCGGCCGCCGTCGCCCGGGCGCTCACCGCCGCCGGGGCGACCGTCAAGCGGTTGACCATCACCCGCGGGGTCAACGGGCGGGGGGCAAAGGACCTCGGCCTGCTCCCCGGTCTCCTGCCCGGGTATCGAGCCGCCAAGCCGGCGGGGCGGAGCGGTCGCGACATCCTGGTGGGTGCGTCCGAGGGCAGCATCGCGGCCCTGGTCGTGGTCAATGCCGCGGCCCTCGCCGCCGCCGGCGAGGACGCCGAGCTGCTGCGCCGGGCGCTGGCCCGGGCCGAGGTCGTGGTGGCCCTGGAGAGCGTGCCGAGCCCGGCCAGCGAGCTGGCCACCGTGCTCATCCCCGGCCACACGCTCATGGAGAAGCTGGGTACCGTCACCAACTGCGAGGGCCGGGTGCAGCGCATCCGCGCCGCGCTGCCGCCGGCCACGGCAACGCCCGCCGAGACCAGGGTGCTCGGCATGCTGGCCGCCGCGCTGGGTGCCGAGGGTTGGGCCGGTGAGCCGGCCCGGGTCCTGCGCGAGATCGCCGCCTCGATCCCCGCCTACGCCACCGCCGGCAGCGGCGGCCGCGCTCTCTTCGGGGAGCCCGACGCATGATCGCCGGCTTCTGGACCTACCTCATCGGTCCCGACTTCTGGTGGGTGATCATCGTCAAGGCCGTCATCGTCATCGTCTTCCTCATCACCGCCGGCGCCTACCTCACCCTGGCCGAGCGCAAGGTGGCGGCGCGGATCCAGCTCCGCATCGGGCCCAACCGGGTGGGCCCCTTCGGCCTCATGCAGCCTCTCGCCGACGCGGTCAAGCTCCTCTTCAAGGAGGACACCGCGCCCTCGGCCCGGGACAAGCTGCTCTACGTGGTCGCACCCGCGCTGGCCGGAGCTGCGGCGATGTTCGCCTTCGCGGCCATCCCCATCAGCGCGGTCAACTGCGTGGGCGGCCCGTCCATCGGCCAGGCGGCGCTCACGTGCCCGTCGGGATACGCGCTCCACTGGGACATCGCCCACCTCAACGTCGGCCTTCTCTTCGTGCTCGCGATCACCTCCCTCGGCGTCTACTCCATCTTCCTGGGTGGATGGTCGGCGAACAACAAGTACTCGCTGCTGGGCGGGCTCCGCTCGTCCGCTCAGCTCATCTCCTATGAGATGGCCGTGGCCTTTGCGCTGATCGGCCCGGTGATCCTCGCCGGGTCGCTCAACCTGGAGCAGCTGGTGAGCAACCAGCAGCACCTCTGGTACGTCTTTCTCCAGCCGCTCGCCTTCCTGCTCTACTTCACCGCCGCCCTGGCCGAGACCAACCGTGCCCCCTTCGACCTGCCCGAGGCCGAGCAGGAGCTGATCGGCGGATACCACACCGAGTACGGGTCGATGCGCTTCGCCTTCTACTTCCTCGGCGAGTACATCAACATGGTCATCGTCGCCTCCATCGCCACCACGCTCTTCCTGGGTGGATGGCTGTCGCCGCTGCCGACCAGCTGGATCATCGTGGGCTGGATCCCCGGGGTGATCTGGTACCTGATCAAGGTGGCGGTGCTGCTCTTCGTCATGATGTGGATCCGCTGGACCCTGCCCCGGCTGCGCTACGACCGGCTGATGAACCTGGGGTGGAAGGTGCTGCTGCCGCTCGGTCTGCTCAACATCATGGTCACGGGCACGATCGTCGCCCTGAGGGCCGGCTGATGTTCCGCGAGATCGCGCAGGGGATGAGCCTGACCTTCCGCACCATGTTCAAGAAGCCGATCACGGTGCAGTGGCCGGAGGAGCAGAAGCCCGCAACGCCGCGCCACCGCGGACGGCACATCCTGCATCGCTACGACAACGGGCTGGAGAAGTGCATCGGCTGCGAGCTCTGCGCGGCCGCCTGCCCCGTCGGTTGCATCTACGTCGGTGCCGCCGAGAACCCCAAGGACCACCCGATCTCCCCCGGAGAGCGGTACGCCGAGCGCTACGAGATCAACCTGATGCGCTGCATCTACTGCGGCTACTGTGCCGAGGCCTGTCCCACCGAGGCGATCACCCTCGGGCCGCGCTTCGACCTGGCCGACTACCGCCGCGAGCGGACGGTGGTGACCAAGGCCGAACTGCTCGAGGCCTGGCCCCACTTCGCGCAGGGGCGCGGCCCATCGGCGCCGCGCGGAGCCGGCTCCGACCAGCGGGGCCGTGAGCTGCAGGACCCCGGGGTCAGCCCGAGGGTGGCGTGGGACGCGGCGCAGGCCGCCAAAGGAGACCCCACCCCGGTCCCCGGCGCCCACGGGATCATGAGCCGGCCGCCCAGCATCGTCGGCCCCGCGGCCCGCGGCGATGGGGGAGGTGCGGGATCGCCAACGGCCGAGGCTCCGCCCGCGGCGGGCGCATCCGCGTCGGGGGAGGAGCCCGCGGCGAGCGAGCCGCCGGCGCCGCTCACCCCGGGCGGGTCGCGGAGGCGCCGCACGTGAACGCGCTCCTCGCCGTCCTCCTGATCCTGGCCGCCATCTCCGCCCTCGGGGTGGTCTTCTCCTCCCAGACCCTCTACTCGGCGCTCTCGCTGGTGCTGACGGTCGGACTGCTGGCCGCCGTCTTCCTGGTGCTCAACGCCCAGTTCCTCTTTGTGGTCCAGCTGATCGTCTACGCCGGGGCGGTCATGGTCCTCTTCGTCTTCATCATCGCCCTGCTCGATCCGGCCGCCGAGGACCGGCCGCGGCTTCTCGACCTCCGTCTCATCCTCGGGGTGCTGGCGGTCGCCACCCTCTGCACCGCGGTCTTCGTCGCCGCCCGCGACGACGTGACCTACGACACCTCCTGCACCACGCAGGCGGTGACCTGCATGCACGGCTACAGCGTCGGCAGCCTCGCCGAGACGGGCGTCGCCACCGCCGACCCCTTCCACAGCTTCGGCTTCCCGGAGAACGCGGTCGACCGCGCCGGCAACGTCCAGACCCTGGCCAACCAGCTCTTCCACACCTACGTCCTCCCCTTCGAGATCACCTCCCTGCTGCTGCTGGTGGCCGCGGTCGGCGCGGTCTACCTGACCCGTCGCGTCGCCGCCGGCCCGCGACGCGACCCGCAGGCCGAGGAGCGGTGGCGGGACGACCTCGTGGAGGGCCCCGACTGATGCTCTCCCAGTCGATGTTCCCCTGGATCCTGCTCACCGCCGCCTTCCTCTTCACCCTGGGTGCCCTGGGGGTGCTGATCCGGCGCAACCCCCTGGTCGTCTTCATGTGCATCGAGCTGATGCTCAACGCGGTCAACCTGGCCCTGGTCGGTTACTCCAGCTACCTCAACAGCGAGGAGGGCCAGGTCTTCGCCTTCATGGTCATCGTGGTGGCCGCCGCCGAGGTGGTGGTCGGCCTCGGCCTGCTCACCCGCGTGTTCAGCATCGGCCGCGAGCTGGACGTCGACGACCTCGATGAGATGAAGCAGTGAACGCCTCCACCGCGGCGCTGCTCGCCGGCCTGGTGCTGCTCTTCCCACTGGCGGGCAGCGCGCTCTGCGGGCTGCTCGGCCCGGTGCTCGGCCGCCGCTTCGTCAACCTGGCCGGCACCCTCTCCATCGGGGCGGCGTTCGCCGTCACCCTGGTGATCTTCGCCCAGGTCCTGGGCGCGGCCTCCGGCCACCAGTCCACGACCGCCACGCTCTGGAACTGGCTGAACCTCGGCCCCGGCAACCTCAACGTCTCGGTCGACGTCACCATCGACCAGCTCTCGGTGCTGATGCTGCTGGTCATCACCGGGGTCGGTCTGCTGATCCACGTCTACTCGGTCGGCTACATGGAGCACGACCCGGGGGCGGCGCGGTTCTTCAGCTACATGAACCTTTTCATCTTCTCGATGGCGCTGCTGGTGCTGGCCGCCAACATGGTCATCCTGATCATCGGCTGGGCCGCGGTGGCGCTCTCCAGCTACCTGCTGATCGGCTTCTGGTACGAGCGCGAGAGCGCCGTGCTGGCGTCCCGCAAGGCGTTCATCACCCAGGTCATCGGCGACGTTGCGCTGGTGATCGCCGCCTTCCTGATCTTCGTCAACCTGCAGGCGGTGGCCCCGACCTGCCCGCCCACCGCGGTGTGCGGCTTCATCCCCGGGCACCTCTACACCCTTAGCCTGCCCCAGATCTTCGCCAACGCGAGCTCGCTGGGCGCCGGCAGCCCGCTGATCACCCTGATCTGCATCCTGCTCGCGGTCGGGGCCTTCGCCAAGAGCGCCCAGTTCCCTCTCCACACCTGGCTCCCCGACGCCATGGAGGGCCCCACGCCGGTCTCCGCGCTGATCCACGCCGCCACCATGGTGACCGCCGGCGTCTACCTGATCGCCCGCTTCCACATGCTCTTCGAGATGTCGCCGATCGCCTCCGGAATGGTGGCCTGTGTGGGCATGGGCACGGCGGTGATGGCCGGCTTCATCGCCCTTTCCCAGGTCGACATCAAGCGGGTGATCGCCTACTCGACCATGTCCCAGATCGGGCTGATGATCTACGCGGTGGGGATCGGCGCCTACGCCGCCGGGATGTACCAGTTCCTGCTCCACGCCTTCTTCAAGGCGCTCCTCTTCCTCGCCGCCGGCAACGTGATCCACGCCGTGCACGACGAGCAGGACATCCGCGAGATGGGCGGGCTCGACTCGCGGATGCGGGTCACCGCCTGGTGCTTCCTGGTGGGCTCACTGGCCCTGGCAGGCTTCCTCTTCGCGGGCATGTTCTCCAAGGAGAACCTGCTCGGCTTCGGTTTGATCAACGGTCCCGGCGCGCCCACCCTCTACATCGTCGGCATCGTGGTCAACCTGCTCACCGGGCTCTACGCCTTCCGCCTCTACGGCACCGCATTCCGGGGCGAGCCGCGCTCGGAGGCCGCCCGCAACGCCCACGAGTCCAAGGCGGTAATGCTCTGGCCGGTGATCATCCTGGCCGGGCTCTCGGTGCTCGCGGGCTGGATCCTGCAATGGCCGGTCGCCTTCGGGCCCCACCTCATCGACGCCTTCCTCAACCCGGTCTTCAGCCAGTACGTCGGCCGTCCGCCAGCCACCGCGCCGGGCCTCTGGCTGGGGGTGATCGGCTTCGTGATCGGCCTGACCTGCAGCCTGATCGGCATCGCCGTCGGCATCCGGATCTGGGTGCGTCACGACCTCGATCCGTCGCGCGCGCTGGCGCGCCCGGGGTTCCGGCTGCTGCCCCGGCTCTCCTTCAACAAGCTCTACTTCGACCAGATCTACGACGCCCTGCTGGTCCGCCCCACCCGCGCCCTGGCCCGCGGGCTCCGCCGGGTCGGCGACCCGGTGATGGACAGCTGGATCAAGGGGGTCTCCGGTGTCGCGACCGACTTCAGCTCGGCATTCAGGACCATCCAGACCGGTCTGATCCGCGACTACGCCTCGTACATGGTCCTCTTCGTGGTGATCTTCACCGTCGCCGTCATGCTCGCGGCGGGGCTGGCGAAGTGAGCGGATTCCCCTGGCTCACCGCCATCCTGCTGCTCCCCGCCGCCGGGGCACTCATCCTCCAGGTCATCCCGGGGAGAGCCGCCGACCTGATCAAGGGCGTGACCGTGTTGGTGGCCGCCCTTGAGGTGGTGCTGGTCGCCATCGTGGTCCACGGGGTAGCGACCACCAGCGCGACCGGTGGCGGGCCGCTGCCCATGCACTACGTGGAGCAGGCCAGCTGGATACCGGCGATCGGCGCCTCGTACCACCTCGGGGTGGACGGGGTGTCGGCCTGGATCCTCGCCCTCAACGCGGGCGTCTTCCTGCTCGGCGCCCTCGTGGTGCCGCGCCTCACCACCGAGCGACTCAAGCTCTTCTGCGGCCTGATGCTGCTCGCCGAGGCGGCCACCACCGGGGTGCTGATCAGCCTCGACCTGCTCCTCTTCTACCTCTTCTGGGAGGGGATGCTGATCCCCCTCTACTTCCTGCTCGCCTTCTACGGCAACGAGAACCGGGGCCGGGCGACGCTCAAGTTCGTGATCTACACGGTGGCGGGCAGCCTGCTGATGCTGCTCGCGATCCTCTACCTGCACTTCCAGGCGCTGGCGGGAGGGCACAACACCTTCGACCTCGAGGTCCTGCTCCAGAATCCGCTACCCGCCGAGGCCGGCGTGGCCCTTCCCTTCACCGCCACCCCGACACTCTCCCCGGCGATGTTCGCGTTCCTCGCCTTCGCCCTCGCCTTCGCCATCAAGCTGCCCATCGTCCCCTTCCACACCTGGCTGCCCGACCTCTACGAGTCGGCGCCGACCCCCATCCTCATGTTCTTCGCCGGGGTGGTGAGCAAGATGGGCGCCTACGGCTTCATCCGCTTCGGGATCACCCTCTTCAGCGGTCCCGTCCACCAGCTCCAGCCGCTCCTGGTCGCGCTGGCCATCCTCAGCATTCTCTACGGCGCGATGATGGCCCTGAGCCAGACCGACCTCAAGCGGATCGTCGCCTACGCGAGCATCTCCCACCTCGGATTCATCGCGCTCGGCATCTTCAGCCTCGACCGGAACGGGATCAACGGTGCCGTCATCCAGATCCTCAACCACGGCATCATCATCGCGGGCCTCTTCCTGGTGGTCGGCGTGGTCGAGGCCCGGACCGGGACTCGCGACATCCGCGAGCTGGGCGGACTGCAGAAGCGAATGCCCTGGCTCTACGTCTTCTTCCTGGTGATCACCCTGGGTGCCCTCGGCCTGCCCGGGACCAACGGTTTCGTCGGCGAGCTCACCATCATGCTGGGTGCCTTCCAGTACTTCTGGCCGCTGGCCGTGCTGGCCGGCCTGGGGGTGCTCATCGCCAGCTGGTACATGCTCCGCATGCACCAGGGGATGATGCACGGGCCGGTCCGGGCGGTCACCGAGAAGGTGCAGGACCTGCGCTTCCGCGAGGGATTGATGCTCGCCCCGCTGGCCGTGCTGGTCGTCCTGCTCGGGGTCTACCCGCACCCGGTGGGGACTGTCACCGCCCAGGCGGTGCCCGGCTACGTGACGCTCGCCGACGCGAGCCAGCAGCCGGTGGTGGTGCCGACCGCCGCGCACATCGCCGCGCTGACCGTGATCGAGCCATGAGCGGCGCGGCGTTCGACCTGAGCTCCCGTCCGTGCCCGGCGGCGGTGCCTACGCTGTGAACGCACTCGCCGCCCTGCCGCTCGCCACCGCCACCCCGGGCTGGCACGACCTGGTCGGGCTCCTCCCCGAGGTCATCGTCGCCGGCGGATTCCTCGCCCTCATGCTGCTCGACCTGGTGGTGCCACCGGCGCGGCGCACCTGGCTCGCCGTCTTCAGCGGGGCGGTCCTGGTGGGCGCCCTGGCGGTCAGCGTCTGGGGTTGGTACGACGCCGGCTCAGCCGGCCGCAGCGTCTTCTTCGGCGCCTTCGCCTACGACCGGCTCGCCGAGTTCGGCAACTGCGTGATCCTGGTGACCTCGCTGCTCACCGTGGTCATCAGCCCCGGCTACCTCGACCGCCGCAGGCTGCACCACGGCGAGTACTACTCGCTGGTGATGGCGGCGACGGTCGGCATGATGCTGCTCGCCGGCGCCACCAGCCTTATGGTCATCTTCCTCGCCATCGAGCTGCTCTCGATCTCGCTCTACATCCTGAGCGGATTCTCCCGCCAGGAGGAGCGCTCCCAGGAGGCGGCGGTCAAATACCTGCTGCTCGGCTCCTTCGCCTCAGCGTTCCTCCTCTTCGGCATGGCGCTGGTGTACGGCGAGACCGGGCACACCCAGCTCGCCCAGATCGCCGCGGCGATGAGCCGCTCCCTGCCGGTCGACCCGCTCTTGGTGGGCGGGATCATCCTGATGTTCGTCGGCCTCGCCTTCAAGGTCAGCGCGGCGCCCTTCCACGCCTGGACACCGGACGTGTACCAGGGGGCGCCGACGTCGGTGACCACCTTCATGAGCGTTGCCACCAAGGTGGCGGCCTTCATCGTCATCATCCGCCTCTTCGACGACGCCTTCGCCTCCTACTACAGCCACTGGAGCGCGGTGGTGATCGCGGTCGCCATCCTCTCCATGGTGGTCGGCAACTTCGCCGCGCTGACCCAGACCAGCATCAAGCGGATGCTCGCCTACTCGGGCATCGCCCAGGCCGGCTACATCCTCATCGGGGTCGCGGTCGGCGTCGGCACCCCGCTCGGCGTCCAGGGCGCCCTCTACTACCTCGCCGCCTACGCGTTCACCAACCTCGGTGCCTTCGCCGTGGTCACGGTGATGAGCGGGCGGGGCGAGGACCTCGACCGCTACGACCAGCTGCGCGGGCTGTGGCACCGGCGGCCCTACGTGGCCGCGGCGCTGGCATTCTTCCTGCTCTCGCTGGCGGGCTTTCCGTTCACCGCCGGCTTCATCGGCAAGTTCCTGGTCTTCGCGGCTGCCATCCAGGCGCACAACGTCGCGCTCGCGCTCTGGGGGATCGGCACCAGCGCGGTGTCGGTCTTCTACTACCTGCGCGTGACCCTGATCATGTTCCAGCGTCCCAAGGACGACGCGCCCGCGTACGAATGGCCGCGGACCGGCCTGGCGGGAAGCTCGGTCCTGCTGGTGACCGCCGCCGGCACGCTGGTGCTGGGCGTCTTCGTGGTGCTGGTGCTCACCGTCGCCACCATGGCCCAGGCGGGCACGCTGCCGGGGACGTAGCCGCCCGGGGGAGGAGGGACCGAGCCGGGGACCTGTGTCCTGCTCACCCTCAGCGGCCGCCGTCCTCCGCCCCGACCTCCGCGCCCGGCACGCTCTCCGCCGCCGGCTCGGTGGTGCGGTGGCCCAGCAGGGCCTCATCGGCGGACCCCGTGATCTCGACCTCGGCGGTGGCCGGCGGTTCCGCGCCGGCGGTGGCCGGGGGCTCAGCACCGGCGTCCGTTGGCGCCGTGCCACCGGCGGCGTCGAGGGGCAGCTCGACCCAGAAGGTCGAGCCCTTGCCGACCCGGCTGGTCACCCCGATCCGGCCGCCCATGGCCTCCGTCAGTGACTTGGAGAGGGCGAGCCCCAGCCCGGTGCCCTCCACATCCGAGGTGGCTGCCGAGAGGCGTTCGAAGGGCGCGAAGAGCCGCTCCATCTCCTCGTGCCGGAGCCCTGGCCCGCTGTCCTGGACGGCGATCCGGCAGCTGCCGTCGCGGATGGCGGCGGTGATCTCCACCCAGCCTCCACGCCGGTTGTACTTGATGGCGTTGGAGACGAAGTTGAGCAGCACCTGCTTGAGCCGCTGATGGTCGGCGGCGACGATCAGCTCCTCCCGGATGCCCGTGACCCGGACCGTGGTCTCCAGCTCGGCGGCCATCGGCCGGGTGAGATCGAGCACCTCACCCACCAGGTGCCGCACCGCGACCGGCTCCGGGGAGAGGGAGAGCCGGCCCTCCTCGATCCGGGAGATGTCGAGGATGTCGTTGACCAGGGCCAGCAGGTGGTCGCCCGCCTTGAGGATGGTGCGGACGTGGTGCTCCTGCTGGGCGTCGAGAGACTCGGTGAGGAGGAGGTCGGCGAAGCCGATCATGGCGGTGAGCGGGGTGCGCAGCTCATGGCTCAGCCGGGAGAGGAATTCGCTCTTGGCCCGGTTGGCGGCCTCCGCCAGGTCCCTGGCGTTGCGCAGCTCGGCCTCGGTCTCTACTGACAGCTCGGCCACCCGCACCCGGTCCAGGGCGATCGAGAGCGAGGCGGTGTAGCCGGCCAGCCAATCGGCCTCCTCGGCGTCGAAGGTGGGGGAGAGGGAGCCGGCCAGGACCACCAGGACACCCTGTCCGGCGTTCATCGGGAGGGCGTGGACGATGGCGGTGTGGGCACCGCTCCGCAGCCGCACCAGCGTGGCCGGGGAGGGGAGGGGCAACCGCTCCAGGAGGTCACGCGCCTCGGCGCCGAAGATGCCCTGAGAGGCGAGCAGCTCGCCACTCGCATCGGCGATCAGCCCGGCCCCACCCCCGACCAGACGGATCGCCCAGTCGAGGCCGCGAACCGCCAGGGCGGCGCGGTCCGGGCTGTACAGGAGCAGGTCGTGGATGGCGTGACGGAGGCGGTCCTCCTCGGGCCGGCGCCAGATCCGGCGCAGCCACCCGGGTGGCGCGAATCCCGCGTACAGCGGCGGGACGCAGACCAGGGCACAGACCTGGAGGGCGATGGCGAGGCCGTCGCCACCGATGGTGAAGGCGACCAGGATCAGGGCGGCCACGATCATGATCCCGCCGTACCCGGCGGCGATCGAGCGCATCCGGGCGCGCTGCACCGCGGGGAGGTCCGCGGAGAGGCGGGCCAAGCGGTACGCGGGCTCCGCCACCGCCAGGCACCAGACCACCAGGAGCAGGTCGAGGGCCAGCTTCTGCTCCGGACCAGGCGCGACCCCGGGGCGGGCGGCGACCGGCAGGCCCACCACGAAGCTGAGCGCGGTGGCGCCCGCCAGGGCGAGGCCCGCCACCATGAGCGCCCACCACGGAAGGGGCAGCACGGAGTGGCGGTACAGGACGAGTGCGCCGGCCGAGATCATGGTGGTGACGACCAGAACGCTGGCGAAGGCCACCGCGTGGCCGACGAGCGGCTCGACCCCGGCCCCGAGCGCGACCAGTCCCAGGCTCCCCAGCGCGATCGCCAGGTAGCCGCGCCGTCCCTCCCGGCCCCGCCACCAGTCGCGGAGGGCCAGCACCCCGATGAGCAGGAAGGCGGCCGCGTCGATGATCTGGAGGACGCGCAGAGCGAGGTCGGTCACGGCCGAAAGCTCTGCGGGCGGGGCACGGGGGTGGCGGCGATGACCTCGCGGAGGCCGGGGTGCGGGCTCACTCGCTGCAATCCTCCTGCTTTCCGGGTCAGGTGGCGAGTGGAACGTTCTCCGGGGCGGCGATCCAGGTCCCGGAACCGCCGAGTGCGCGGGTCAGCGGGCGCTCCCCGCGGCCGTCGCCGAGAACCACCGCGAGCACGCCGCCCTCCAGCGCGCGCCGGGCGGCCAGCAGCTTGACCCGGGCCCGGCCCCGTGCCAGGGGGAGGTGGGCCTCGATCTCGTCGGGGTGGAGGCGCGGGATCAGGCTGGTCTCATCGGTGGGGTCGCGGAGCAGGCCCGGCACGTTCATCAGGATCAGGAGGCGCTGCGCGCCCAGTGCGATGGCCACCCCCGCCGCGAGGCGATCACCGTCGACGTTGATCGCCTCGCCCTGGGCGGAGACGGCGGGGGGCGTGAGCACCGGGAGCCGGGCGGTGTCGAGAAGGAGGCGGAGCAGGGAGGCGTCGACCGCCTCGATGGTGCCGGCGTGGTTGTCGTGGAGAAGGCGCTGGCGGTCGCCCTCGACGATCCGGAGATCGGGCTTGCGGCGGCCGGTGGCGATCCCCCCGTCCATCGCGGAGAGCCCGATCGCGTCCGCCCCCTCGCGGCGCAATCCCTCCACCAGCCGCTTGTTGACCAGACCGCAGTACGCCATCAGGAACTGGTCCATGGTCTCCCGGTCGGTGTACCGGGTCACCTCGCCGCGTACCGACGTGACCATCCGCGGGGGATGGCCGAGCAGCGTGGACAGCCGGTCGAGCTGGAGGTGGGCGCCGTGGACGACGACCAGACGCCCGTCGAAGCCGGCCAGCTCGGCGAGCAGGGGCCCGGCGCCGGCGAGCTCCAGGCTGCCGCCGATCTTGACGACGGTGGTCACAGTGGGTACAGCGCGCCGAGCTCCAGGCCCGCCGTCTCCGGGAAGCCCAGCCGGATGTTGGCCGCCTGGATCGCCTGGCCGGCCGCGCCCTTGACCAGGTTGTCGATGGCCGCGGTCACCACCAGGCGGCGGGAGTGCGGGTCGCGGCTGAAGCCGATGTCGCAGAAGTTGGTGCCCGTGACCAGCCGGGGATCCGGGTTGCGGTGCAGCCCATGGGCCTGCTTCACGATGCGGAGGAACGGCTCGGCGCGGGTCGCCGTGCGCAACACCCGCCAGATCTCCCTCTCCTCCACGGCCGCGCTGAGCCAGACGTGGGCGGTGACCAGGATGCCGCGAACCGCCTCGACGGAGGTGACGCTGAGGGCGACCTCGCTGACCGTGCCGAGGGCCCGCAGCTCCTGGAGGATCTCGGCCGTGTGGCGGTGCCCGGTGGCGGCGAAGCTGTGCATGGCACCGCTGCGGTGGGGGTGGTGCGACGTCGCGGTTGGCTCCGAGCCCGCTGCCGACGAGCCGATCAGGGCGTCGACCACGATCGGCATGGCCGGGTCGACCAGGCCGGCCCGGACCAGGGGCGCCAGGGCGAGGATGCCGGCCGTCGCCACACAGCCACCGATCGCCAGCCGGTCAGCGGCGGCGATCCGCTCGCGGTGCAGTTCCGCCAGGCCGTACACGAAGCTGGGGAGCAGCTCGGGGCGGGGGTGCTCCCACCCATACCAGAGGGGGTAGTCGGCGGGGTCGTGGAGCCGGAAGTCGGCGGAGAGGTCGACCACGACCGGGGCCAGGGCCAGGGCGCGGTCGATGCGCGGCGCCGTCTCCCCGTGGCGCAGTGCCGAGAAGACGACGTCCGCGGGCTCGAGCTCGTCGAGGCCGCAGAAGCGGAGCTCGTTCCGGTCGCGGAGCTGGGGATGGACGGCGGCGACCGGCTTGCCGCGCAGGCGCTCGGAGGAGACCTGGGTCACCTCCAGCTGCGGGTGGCCGGCGAGCAGCCGCAGCAGCTCACCGCCGGCGTAGCCCGACCCGCCCTGGACGATGGCTCTCATCGGATCAGCTCCTCCAAGGCGCCGCTCAGGACCGCCACCGCCCGCTCCAGCTCGGCGATGTCCACCGCCTCGTCGGGGGTGTGGTCGAGATGCGAGTCGCCCGGCCCGTAGGCGACGGCGGGGCAGCCCCAGCGGGGGACCAGGAGGTTCATGTCGGCAGTCCCCGTCTTGACCTTGTGCCGGGGGGTCCCTCCCTGACTGCGGATGGCGCGGGTGAGGGCCCGTGCCACCCGGCTGTCACGGGGCGTGTGAACCGCGTCGGTGGCGAATTGCACCAGGAGCTCGGCCTCGCCCCGTTCCGCGTCGATCCAGTCGAGCAGGGACGCTGAGCCGAGGTCGGGGGGCAGCCGGAATTGGAGGCGCGCCACCGCGGTTTCGCGGAGACCGGTGTCCATCACCTCGAGCCCGGTGACGCGCAGGTCGGCCCGGTGGAAGGGGCCGCGGGCGGCACCCCGCTCCACGAGCTGTGCCTGGAGCCGGGCGAGCAGGGCCACCAGGCGGTCGGCCACGGTGGATTCGGGGGCGGCTCGGTGGCGGAGGGCGTCCTCGATGCGCAGCTCGGCCCGGACGATCCCCCGGTACCCGACGGTCACCGCATCCCAGCCGCTCGGCTCGAGGACGATGAGGGTGGCGGGGGAGGGGCGGGTCGCGACCTGGCGGGCGCCGCGGGAGTCCCCCTCCTCGTCGACGCAGCCGATCACCGTGAGGCGCGCCGGCCCGTGCCTCGGCTGGAGCGCGACCGCGGCGATCGCCGCCGCCAGCGGGCCCTTGGCGTCGACGGAGCCGCGGCCGAAGATCCGGCCGGCCTCGCGGCGCGGCGGGATGGTGCCGGGGACGGTGTCCAGGTGGCCGAGGAGCATGACCTCACGGGGCCCGTCGCCCCAGCCGGCGACGACATTGCCGGCCGGGTCGATCTCGGCGTCGAAGCCCGCGCCGGACAGCCGGTCGCGGAGGGCAGCTGCAAGGCGCCATTCGCTCCCGGTCGGGCTCGGGATGGCCAGCATCTCGAGCAGGAGGTCGTCGACGGCGATGGTGGTCGAGACGGTGGTGGTCATGAGGCGGCTTCCGTGTTTGGGCCGGCGGGGCACGTCGTCTTCGGGGGGACCGGCGTCGGACAGCTCTGCTGTCCGCGCCACGTGCTCGGCGGCGTTGCAACCGCCGCCTGCGCAAGCCCCCACTCGACGACCTGCCCCACCGGCGCTGCAACCGTTGCCTGCGAAAGACCCCACTCGACGATGTGCCCCACCGGCGCCTCACCCGCTCTCGCGATCACGATGCGGCCCTCGCAGCGGACCTGCTCGCGACGGAGAGCACGTGGTCGGCCATCCGGCCGGGGATGTCGATACCGGTCGTGTCGATGCTGTTGCGGAACTCCATGGTGTGGTTGACCTCGGAGATGAGCAGCTCGCCGTCGCCGCGCTCCAGGAGGTCGACGGCCACCATCCCCCCGCCCACCGCGCCGGCGGCGCCGCGGGAGAGCCGGTCGATCTCGGCGGTCACGGGGCAGTTGGAGGCGTGGCCACCGCGCGCCGTGTTGGTGATCCAGTGCTCGGACTCCCGGTAGATGGCGCAGATGGTCTCGTCGCCCACCACGAAGCTGCGGATGTCTCGTCCCGGCTTGTCGATGTGCTCCTGGATGTAGTAGACGGAGTCGGCGGCGGAGCCGAGGGCACGCTTATGCTCCAGCACCGCCTCGGCGGCGTCGCGGTCATTGAGACGCGAGACCATCCGGCCCCAGGAGCCGACCGCGGGCTTGATCACGACCGGATAGCCCAGCTCCTCGACGGCGCGTAGCGCGGCCTCCGGGGTGAAGGCGACCAGGGTTCGCGGGGACGGCAGACCGTGGTCGGCGAGCGCTGCGCTGGTGGCGAGCTTGTCTCCGCAGATGGCGACCACCGCGGCGGTGTTGACCGTGGTCACCCCCTGCGCCTCCAAAACCCGGAGCGCGGCCAGGGCCCGGGTCTGGCTGAGGCTGCGGTCAAAGACGACGTCCCAGCGGGGCGGATCGGCCGCCGGCCCGCGGATGTCGAGAACGACCTCGTCGTCGTCGATCCGCTCCGGCTCCGCGCCGCGCGTGCGGAATGCCTGCAGGAGCAGCTTCTCCTCGACCCGGATCCGCGAGCAGAGGATGCCGATACGGGGAGGGGTCACTCGCCCCAGTCCTCCTCTTCGGGCGGGGCGACCTCGAGCTGGGCCGGGGTCAGCCCCCGGATCTCCAGGTCGGCGCCGCACTCCGGGCAGGAGACGATCTCACCGACCTCGGCGTCGCTGCCGATGGCCACCTGGGCGTCGCACTCGGGACAGGCTGCGGTCAATCCAGCCATGGTCAGACCTCCTCAGCGTTCGGCACCGTCAGACCACCTCTTCGATGGCGGCCCAGCCGTGATTCTTGATCAATTCGACCAGCGAGCCCGCCTCGCTGATGCGGCGGGCGACCGCCGAGGGCGCCTCGCCCTGGAAGGTGCGGCCGCCGGCCACGATGGTGCCGTGCTCGGTGTCCACCACCACCTCGTCGCCGTCCTGGACGGCGTCGTGGAGGTCGGCGCAGCGGATCACGGGCAGTCCGAGGTTGACCGCGTTGCGGTAAAAGATGCGGGCGAAGGACCGCGCCACCACCGCGCTCACCCCGCTCGCCTTGATCGAGAGCGGAGCGTGCTCCCGGGAGCTGCCGCAGCCAAAGTTGTTGCCCGCGACGATGACGTCACCTTGGCGCACCGTCTCGTGGAAGTCGGGGCGGTTCTCGATGAAGCAGGCCTTGGCGAGCGCCGCCGGATCGGTGGTCAGGTTGTAGCGGCCGGGCATGATGGCGTCAGTGGAGATGCCATCCCCGAAGCGGAAGACCCGCGCCATCAGTTCTCCTCCCGTGGGTCTGCGATGACCCCGGCCAGAGCGGACGCCGCCGCCACCGCCGGGTTGGCCAGATAGATCTCGGCGTCCGGGCTGCCCATGCGGCCCGGGTAGTTGCGCATGCTGGTCGAGAGGGCGCGCTCGCCGGGGCCGAGGGTGCCGTGCTGGCGGCCCAGGCAGGGGCCGCAGCCGGCGGCCATCACCACGGCTCCGGCGCGCACGAAGGTGTCGATGTAGCCGCGCTCCAGCGCTTGCACGTAGGCGGTGCGGGTGCCCGGGATGATGATGGTCCGGGTGGTCGGATTGACCTGGCGGCCCTCGAGCATGCCGGCGACGATCGCCATGTCCTCGATCCGGCCATTGGCGCAGCTCCCGATGAACACCTCGTCGAGGCGGATGCCGGCCAGCTCGGAGAGGGGCCGCACGTTCTCGATCGCGGGCGGCGCCGAGACCTGCGGCTCCAGCTCGCTGACGTCGACGCGCAGGACCTCGGAGTAGGACGCCTGGCTGGGGCTCAGATCGCCGCCGTCGGGGAGGTGGAGGTACTCCCAGGTCTTGGCGTCAACCTCGCAGAGCCCGCACTTGGCGCCGAAGTCGACGGAGAGGTTGGAGAGGGTGAGCCGCTCCGACAGCCCCATGGCGGTGACCGTGGGCCCGCCCCACTCCACGGCCAGGTAGTTGGCGCCCTCGGCGCCGAGCTGGCGGATGACGTGGAGGGCGAGGTCCTTGGCCTGGACGCCCCGGGCCAGATCGCCGGTCACCTCGATGCGGAGGGTTTCCGGCACCCGGAACCAGGAGCGACCGGTGGCCATGGTCACCCCGATGTCGGTGGAGCCCATCCCGGTGGCGAAGCATCCAAGAGCCCCGTAGGTGGTGCTGTGGGAGTCGGCGCCGACCACCACGCCGCCGGGGCGGACGAAGCCGCGTTCCACCATCACCAGGTGGCAGATCCCCTCGGCGAAGAGGTTGCGGATACCGTACTCGGCGGCGAACTCACGGATGCGGCGGTGCAGCTCGCTGGCGGCCACGCTGTTTGAGGGGAACACGTGGTCGAAGCTGAAGATGGTCCGCGAGGCGTTCCAGATCGGCATCTCCAGGCTGCGGAAGGCGTCGATGGCGAGCGGCCCGGTGACGTCGTGGGCCATCACCGCGTCGACCTCGGCAACCACCGTGTCGCCGGCGTGGACGGTCCGGCCCACGCGCCGGCTGAGTATCTCTTCGACCAATGTTCCCATCTCGGTTTGAACTCTCCTGATGTGTGGGCTAGGCGGCGGGCTTGCGCCAGCCGAGCAGGAGTGCGTCCACCTGCTCGTCGGCGAGGGCGGCGGAGTCGGCGAGCCGCTTGATCTCGGCGGTGGCCGCGACGATCTGCTCCTCGTCGAGGTCGATGCCGAGGCTCCCGGCGCGGTCGCGGATGGCGTTGCGTCCGACCAGCCGGTGGCCGATGAGTATCTGCCGATCCAGGCCATAACGCTCGGGCTGGAGCACCTCGTAGCTGCGTGGATCGCGGAGCACCGCGTTGCTGTGCATCCCCGCCTTGTGGGTGAAGGCGAAGGCGCCGGTGATGGGGGCGTTGAAGGGCACTCCGATGCCGAGGGTGCGGGCGACCAGGGCGTCGAGCTGGGGGAGGAGGTCGAGGCGGTAGAGCTCGACCCGCTCCGGGGAGACGGTTCCGATCCGGGCGATGAGCCCGGAGAGGGAGGCGATCCCGTTGCGCTCGCCGATGCCGAGCACGGTGGTGTCGATGTGGGTGGCGCCGGCCTCCAGGGCGGCCAGGGCGTTGGCCACCGCGCAGCCGGTGTCGTTGTGGCCGTGAAACTCGATGTCGCAGCCGACCGCGGCCCGCACCGCGACCACCATCTCCTCGACCTCGCGCGGGGTGGCGATGCCCACCGTGTCGGCGATGCCGACCCGGTGGGGCCCGCAGGCGTCGACGGCCCGGTACACCGCCAGGATCTCCTCGAGGTCGCTGCGGAAGGCGTCCTCACAGCTGAAGCGGATCTCGCGGCCGGCGCTGCGGACGTGGCTGATGACCCCGCAGGCGATGTCGATCACCTCGTCGAGGGAGCGGCGATGGCTCGCCCGGCGGAGCACGTCGGAGGTGGCGAAGAGGACGTTGACGCCGTCCGCTCCGGCGGCCAGCGCCCGATCCACATCCTCGATGGAGCAGCGGGTGTGGGTGAGCACCCGGGCCCGAGGGCGGGCGGCGACCACGGCTCTCAGGTCGGCCTCCGACCGGGGCGAGGCCGCCGGGGAGGTCATTTCGATGTAGTCGACGCCGAACTCGTCGAGGGCGGCGATGATCTCCAGCTTCTGATCGGTGGTGAAGTCGGCCCCGGCGAACTGCTCACCCTCACGGAGGGTGGAGTCGATGATGGCCATGCGCTCGACGGTCACACCCGTGCCTTCCCATCGGGCAGGGGCCCGACGGGGACCCCGACGCCTTCAGAGGGGCTCGCCGCCCCTCGGCGGCGCGGCCCAGCCGCGCTCGCCTCACCCCGCCATGCTGGAGGCGCTGGGAGGCCTTGGAGCACGGCCTCGGTCATCTCGCCGGTCGAGCTGGTCCCGCCCAGGTCGGGGGTGCGTGCCCCGGCGTCGAGGGCCGCGTCCACCGCGGCGCGGATCTCGGCGGCGACCTCGGGGAGGTGGAGCGAGTGCTCGAAGAGGAGGGCGACGCTCAGGATCGAGCCCACCGGGTTGGCGATGCCGCGCCCGGCGATGTCCGGCGCGGTGCCGTGGATCGGCTCGTAGAGGGCGGGGCCGCCGTCGGGATTGAGGCTCGCCGACGCCATCAGACCGAGCGACCCGCTGATCGCCGCCGCCTCGTCGCTCAGGATGTCGCCGAAGAGGTTCTCGGCGACCACCACGTCCAACGCTGACGGCTGCTGGAGCATGCGCAGCGCAAAGCTGTCGATGAGCTGGTGATTGAGGGCGACGTCCGGGTTGTCCGCGGCCAGCTCGGTGGTGACGTCGCGCCAGAGCCGCCCGCTCACCAGGGCGTTCGCCTTGTCCACCGAGGTGAGGTGGTGGCTCCGGCTGCGCGCCAGCTCGAAGGCGAAGCCGACGACGCGGGCGATCTGCTGGCGGCTGTAGGTGATGGTGTCGTGGGCGCGCTCCGAGTCGCCCTCACCGCTCCGGCCGTGAGCACCGTAGTAGGCGCCGGCGGACAGCTCGCGGACGACGATGAAGTCGGCGCCGCGGGTGATCTCGGGCCGCAGCGGGCCGCAGCCGGAGAGGGCCGGGAAGGCGCGGACGGGGCGGAGATTGATGCTGAGACCGAGCCGCTGGCGCAGCCCGTGAATGGCTGCTCCCGGCCTCGCGTCGCCGCGCAGATGGTCCCAGCGCGGGGCACCGGCAGCGCCGAAGAGGACGGCGTCGGCTTCGCGGCAGAGCTGCAGGGTCGCCTCGGGGAGGGGGCGCCCCTCGGCCTCGATGGCGGCGCCGGCGATCGGCCGCTCGGTCAGCTCCAGGGAGAGGTGGTGGGTGGACGCGGCGTGCCGGAGCACGTTCACCGCGCTGGCGATGACCTCCGGGCCGATGCCGTCGCCGGGAAGGACGACGACTCGGATCGGGTGCGACTGCGACTGGATGCTCATGGGACTCCCGCGGACTGTTTCTGAACTGTTCTGAACAGACGAAGAGGGCTCCCTCGCTCTGGGGGAGCCCTCTTCCGCGGCGGGCGGGAGCGCCTCGCGGCGCGCGCCTCTACTTCGTACCGGCGGATCTGGCCCCTGCGAGGGCTTTACGTCCGGCGAGCTGTTTCGAGGCGGGCGCGATGTGCATCGTCGGGCAACTATACGGGCTGACCGGTTGCGGCGTCAACTTGATCGCGGACGGCGCAGGGTTCACGTCACGGCATGGCGGCCGCGGCATCTACACTCACCCGCCAGTGGACGCGAGCCTCCAACGTGCGCTCGTCGAGGCCGTGGGGCCCGACGCGGTCCTTCAGGGTGGATCGGTCCTGGCGCCCGCGACCGCTGACGGCGTGTCGGACGTGCTGCGGATCGCCGAGGAGCGGCACCTACCCGTCCGGCTGACGAGCGACGCGGGCGAGGCCGTGGCAACCCCGGACGGCGGGGCGGTGCTCAGCCTCGCCCGGCTGGCCGTCCTGAGCGTCGACGCCTCCAACGGGGTGGCGCGGGCGGAGGCCGGGGTCACGATAGCGGCCCTGGCCGCGGCCCTCGCGGACGCCGGCCTGGCCGTCCCCGGGCTCGGCGCCGGGTCGGGCTCCTCCGAGCACGTCGGCGGCCTGATCGCTCGCGGCGGGGTGCCCCGACGGAGCCTCACCGGGATCGAGGCCGTCCTCACCGGTGGCGACCAGATCCAGTTCGGCGGAGCGGTCCTCAAGGACGTGGTCGGATACGACATCGCATCGCTGTTGCTGGGGAGCCGGGGCCGGCTGGCGGCGATCATCGCGGTCCACCTCCGGTTGATCCCGGCGGCGGCAGCGGTCGAGGTCGCCGAGCCGGCCGGCGCGCGGGAGGTTGGCGAGCTGACCGGCGTCTTCGATCCCGAGGGGATCCTGGTCGGAGGCTGAGGCCGATCAGCGCCCCTGACGCGCGGCCCGGATCCCGCCTGCTCAGACCTGCGACGGGTCGGCGGCCGGCGCGTGGCCGGCCTGGTCGCCTGGGCGATCAGTCCCCGTCGGGGCGGCGGCGACCTGCGGCGGCACGTAGGTGACCTTGACGAGCTTCCCGGTCTCGTAGTCGAGGGCGAGGAGGCCCCCCTTGGCGCATTGCAGGTGGTGGAGGGCCCAGGGGTGACGGTGCAGGTAGGTGATCCAGAAGGCCTGGATGGGGTCACCGTGGCTGACGCAGACCCCGGTCCCATCGCCCACGCTCTCCAGCAACCGCTCCAGCGAGCGCTCGACCCGGCCTGCCATCACGCCAACCCTCTCATCGCGCCGGAGCAGGCCGGGGTAGACCATGTGCACCCACCAGAGGGGACGCCGCCATGGCACCTGGGCGTAGCGGATGCCCTGGAGATAAAGGCCGAATCGGGCCTCCACCAGGTCGTCGTCCACGATGACCTCGGGGTTGTCGAGATGCCGGGCGATGATCGAGGTCGTCTGGCGGGCTCGGTCCAGAGGGCTGGTCCGGATCACCCGGACCGGCTGCCCGGCCAGCCGCTGGCCCAGCGACTCGGCCTGGGCGAGGCCCTTTGCACTCAATCCGAAGCCCGGCAGGTAGCCGTAGAGGACGCCGTGCGGGTTGGCCACGTCGCAGTGGCGAACGAGGTAGAGGCGGATTCTCTGCTGCACCGCCCGATGCTACCAGCAGGCGCGGAGCCTTCCGGTCCCGCTTGGTAACTACACGCCCGTCACGCGGTCCCCGAGATGCCGCAGGGCGTTCACAGTTCGATGACGCGCTCGTTCGCCCACCTTGACATCCCCGCACGATCTGGTCAGCGGTTCCCCATGGACCGCCAAAGCCCATCGGGTCTCCCGCCTGGCTCGGAGCCCGAGCGGGGCCCATCGCGGACTCATAGGTAGGAAACAGTGGCTGTAAGTGCCCAGCGACGCCGCCGCGTCCTCGTCGCCGTCGTCGCCGCCCTCATCGCGGCTGGCGCGTTCTACCTCGCCATCGAGTACACCAACAAGACCCCGGCCACCGGCTCGGGGACCACGAGCACCGGGACGGCTCCCCCGATCACGACGGCGACGGTGGTGGAGGCCAGCGCCGACATCCCGGTGGGGACGCTGCTCAGCGCCACCAACCTCAAGACGGCAGCCGTCTCGACGGACGTGCTGAACGTGCTCACGACCGCCGGCGGGGTTGACTACCCGAACATCGCCGCGCTCACCGCGTCCAAGGAGTACGCCGCCTCCACGATCGTCGCGGGGTTGCCGATCCTCAGCTCGGAGCTGACGACCACCCCGGCTGCCGCCGCGGCGGCGGTCGCCGGGCTGCCCGCCGTGCTCCCGAGCGGCTACGTCGCCTTTGCGCTCCCCTACAACCCCGCCGCCAGCAGCGGCACCGGCGTGGGCACGGGCGGCTTCATCCAGACCGGCGACCGGATCGACATCCTGGTCAACACCGGAGCCGGCGGGTCCACGTACTGGGCATACGAGAACGTGCTCGTCCTCGCCCTCGGTCAGTCGACCGGTGCCCCCGTGGCCTCGTCGAGTGCCTCGCCGGCCGCGTCGTCCAGCGCCGCGCCGGCCGCTGCGCCCGACCTGGTCATGGTCGAGCTGTCCCGCCAGGATGCCGCGGCCATGGCGGCGGTCGAGGACAACTCCTGGACCATCCAGTACCTGATCGCCTCCACCAACGACTACCCGAGCGCGAGCGCCTCGCCGGTGCCCGCCATCGGCGCCGGACCGGGGACGGTCACCGCTCCGAACAACTTCTTCGGCGGCTGAGCGCCCTGAGCGCCGGGAAAGATCTGAGATGACGTCGCCGACCATTCTCCTGGCCGGTGGTGGGGCAGTGGCCCTCTTTGCCGCCATCCTGGTCTTCATCCTGCCCAGCGGCGACTCGATCCTCCACAACCGGTTGCGCAACCTTGGGGACGTGGCGCCGCCGGTACCCAAGGAGTCGGCGGTCCCACGGAACCCCCTGGGGCAGGTCCGCCACGCCGTCCAGTCTGCGGTCGGCAGCCGATTCGAGCGGACCGACCGGGGGTCGCATCTGGCCGACCGCCTGGCGCGTGCCGACCTCAAGGTGCGGCCCACGGAGTGGGTGCTGATCTCGATCGGAGCGGCAGCCGTGGGTGGAGCGCTCCTGTACCTGCGCTTTGGAGCGGCTCTCTTTGGCCTGATCGGCGTCGTCCTCGGCTATGCGGGGGCTCAGTTCTTCGTCCGCTTCCGGCAGTCGAAGCGGACCAAGGCGTTCAACGCCCAGCTCTCGCCGACGATCCTTCAGCTGAGCGGCTCGATGAAGGCCGGCTACACCTTCGCCCAGGCCATCGACCTGACCGCCAAGAACATGCCTGCGCCTATGGGTTCTGAACTGGGACGGGTCACCCGGGAGGTCCAGCTCGGCCTGCCCATGAACGAGGCGCTCAGCCGGATGGTCCGGCGCAACGACTCCGAGGACCTCCGCCTGCTGCTCATCGCCGTCCAGATCCAGTCGCAGGTGGGAGGCAACCTCGCCCACATCCTCGACACCATCGAGTTCACAGTTCGGGAGCGGGTACGGATCAAGGGCGAGATCAAGTCACTCACCGGTCAGGCTCGCGCCCAGGGCTGGGTGCTGATCTGCATGCCCTTCGGCATGGCCGGGATCCTGATGCTGATCGCCCCGAGCTACTTCGACCCGATGCTCCAGAAGACCGCCGGCCAGGTCCTGCTCGGAGTCGCCGGTTTCCTGGTGCTCTGCGGCTATGGCCTGATCCGCCGACTCGTGAACATCAAGATATGAGCAGCAACCTCATCGTCCTGGCCGGTGCCGGCGCCGTGATCGTGCTGGTCGTCTTCCTGGCGGTCTTGCTGATGGTGCCGTCGAGACCGCTCGCCAGCCTGCTGGAGCAGCGCCTCTCCAGCGTTCCCAATGCCACCACCTACGACCTCGACCTGGAGACGGGCGAGTTCACCCAGCCCCCGTTCGACCGGCTCGTCCTGCCCATCCTCAGCGCGATCGGCGGCGTCATCGCCAAACGGACAAAGGAGGGGCAACTCCAGCAACTCCGCAAGCTGGTGGCCAAGTCCGGGTCGCGCCAGAGGCCCGAGACCCTGCTGGCGCTCCGGCTGATCCTCCCCGTGGCCGGCGCTGTGATCTGCTTCGGGCTCTCCCTGCTGGCCGACCTGGCCCCTCCCGAGAACTACCTCTTCATCGTGGTCGGAGCGGTCGCGGGGTACATGTACCCGACCCTGTCCCTGGAGCGGAAGGCCAAGCGCAGGCAGAAGGAGATCCAGCTGGCGCTCTCGGGCGTCCTGGACCTGCTCACCGTCTGCATGGAGGCCGGCCTCTCCCTCGACATGGCGATCATGCGCATCGGCGACGCCGACCAGAGCCTGCTCGCCGTCGAGTTCCAGAAGCTGCTCAACGAGGTCCGGCTCGGCCGCCCTCGAGGCGAGGCCCTGATGGCGATGGCCGAGCGCAACGACGTCGACGAGCTGACCGAGTTCTGCCGGGCTGTCGTGCAGGCGGAGCCACTCGGTGTGAGCGTCGTCAACGTCCTGCGCATCCAGTCGGAGGAGATGCGGCGCAAGCGCAAGCAGCGCGCCGAGGAGGCCGGCCACCGGGCTCCGGTGCTGATGCTGCTGCCGATGATGGGCTGCATCTTCCCGTGCATCTTCGTGGTCCTGCTGGGCCCCGCCCTGATCGAGCTCTTCTTCAAGTAGCCGGTCCTCGAGCCGCCGGCTCAGGCACCGCCGCCCGGCAGCGCCGGGGCGGGGCGGCGTCGCTCAGACCACCGCGACGATCTGCCCGGTGACGAGGGGAGAGGCCTCGCAGAGGCTGACGATGGCCGCCGCGACCCGTGCGGGGGCGACCGCCTTGGCGAGGTCGGCGGCGCTCATCCAGGCGCGGTTGGCGGGGGTGTCTACGGTCCCCGGCGCGACCGCGTTGACCCCGATCCCGGCGCTCCTCAGCTCGTCCGCCAGCACCGCGGTCAGGGCGTGGAGAGCCGCCTTGGAGACCGCGTAGGCGGCGGCGCCCCCGCGCAGTTCGAGGCCCGCCACCGAGCCGACGTTGACGATCATCCCGCCCCCGAGAGCCGTCATCCGCCGGGACGCCTCGCGGCTGGACCACCAGGCGGTCTCCAGGTTCACCTGGAGCATCTCCCGGACGACGCGGGAGGAGGTGTCGACCACCCTGCCGCCGGCGAAACCGCCGGTGACGTTGACCACGCGCCGGACCTCGCCGAGGCCGTCGAGGGTCCGCCAGAGAGCCTCGACCGCGTCGGGGTCGGAGAGGTCGGCGCGCAACCACTGGATGTCCGGGCGCAGCGCGGCGAGCTTCTCCGGGGCGGAGCGGGGCGAGGCGATGGCCACCACGGGATGGCCCAGCGCCGCCATGGCGTCGAGGACAGCCGGGCCCAGCCCACCGCTCGCGCCGCACACCACCGAGAGCCCGAGACCCATCACTCGAGACGATAGCCGCTCCGACGTCTGCGGCCATGCGCCGGAGAGCGCGGCGGGAGCCTAGAATCTGGTCATGTCCATCCAAGGTGAGTACGAGCCCAGCCCTGCCCAGTGGGTCCGCGACCAGGTCGCCGAATACGAGAGCTCCGGAGGCAAGCGTGGAAACACGCTGGGCAACACGGAGATGCCCGTCATCATCGTCACCATGCGGGGGCGCGTGAGCGGCAAGGTCCGCAAGCTCCCCGTGATGCGGGTGGAGCACGGGGGCGAGTACGCGATCGTCGCCTCCAAGGGGGGGACTCCGGAGAACCCGGAGTGGTACCACAACCTCGTCGCCAACCCCGCCGCGGTGGCCATCCAGGACGGCCCCGAGCCGTTCGACGTCGAGGTCCGCGAGGTGAGCGGCCCGGAGCGCGCTACCTGGTGGGGGAGGGCGGTTACCGCCTACCCCCCCTATGCGGAGTACCAGACCAAGACCTCGCGGGTGATCCCCGTCTTCGTCGCCACCCGGGTCTGAGCTTCTTGGGACCGGCAGCGGTTGCGCCCCGGACTGAGGCGCGACTGCGCCGTACGCGGCGTTCAGCCGCCAGGGGCAAGGTCGGAGGACGCATTTTCGTGAGATTGGGGTACTCTAATGTCAGCCGCTCAAATCGGGCGGAAGTCGCTCGTGGTCTCCCTCCTTCTCAACGGACCCGCGCGTCGTGAGTAATCCGAGAAGGATCAGGAGAGACCAGCCATGACTGGTACCGTCAAGAAAGTCGTGCAGGAGCGCGGCTTTGGTTTCATCACCGCTGAGGATGGCGCGGAGTACTTCTTCCACCGCAGCGGTCTCGACCCCTCGCTCAACTTCGAGAGCCTGGCGGTTGGCGAGCACGTGAGCTTCGCCGTGGAGACGAGTGACAAGGGTCCGCGTGCGCGTCAGGTTCGCGCCGCCTAACACTCGGGATTAGGCCGTCCGGCCGGTGCGGGTAACCGCGCCGGCCGGGGGGCCGAAACCTCTGACCGGGTCAGAGAATACCGTCGAAGAGGCCCCCAGAGGCCTTTCCGGTACGCCCGCTCGGCGGGCGAGGACGGAGCGTTGGCGGTCGAAGGCTGCCTCGAATGGCTCCGCCGCCCTGGCGACGAGCGCAAGGCCCGGGGTGCCTCCGGCTGAGAGGTGCGGGCCGATCGGCCGGGGTCAGTCGGTGAGCGCCAGGCGCATCACGGCGAGATGGCGCACCACCGCATCGGGGCTCCAGCCGTGGCCCCCCAGCTTGTCGACGACCAGCTCGACGTTCTCGAGGGGCGCGACCATGTCGCGGAGGCGTTCGACGTTGACCAGGCGATCGTGCTCGGGGACGATGATCATGGTCGACTTGGCGCGAGATCGGACCAGGTCCAGATCCTGACGTCTGAGCGCATCGGCCAGCCACTCGCGCGCGGCGCGCGGGTCGGCGCGTCGCTGGTTGAGGTAGTTGACCTCGGCCGTGTACGGATCGACCACCTTCCCCTCAATGGCGATTCGTTTGTAGAGGTCGCTGATGGTGCGCCGGCGGCTGAGCCACGCCACCTGAGCCCAGAGCGGCCGGACGGTCAGGATGCGCACCTGCCAGCGGTACTGGGCGCGGATCAGACCCTCCCCGAGGAGCGGAGTGTGCAGGATCAGATGATCGATGGCCCCCTCGTTGTCGGCGGCCATGGCGCAGGCGACCGAAGCACCCAGACAGAGGCCGGCGAGGTCGAAGCTGTGGACGTCGAGGTGATCGAGCAGCTCCCAGACCGTGCCGGCCATCGCCTCGGCGGTGTGACGTGAGGGGAGCGGCTCCGACTGCCCGTTGCCGGGCAGATCGGGGGCGATCAGGGTGTGCTGGCCCGCGAGCGCCGCGAAGCGGCCTCCGAACTCCTCCCCGGAGCTGATGAAACCGTGGCAGAGCACGAGCGGCTTGCCGGTGCCGCCGATCAGGAACCGGAGGCGGCGTCCGCTGAGTTGGACGAACCGCTCCTCCATCCGCGGCCCGGCGGCGGTTGAGACGCTCAAGCGCTCACGCTCGATCTCAGAGGCGCGACTGTCTCGGTCATCCGCGTCGGAAATCCTGGATCGGGTGGTTGCGTCGAACCACGTGACGTGACCCGGCTCCCCGACCTTCCCATCCCGTGCCGGGCATGAGGGTACGGACAGCGTCGGTCTGAGGGCGCCTATGGTGCCCTATCGCTCGGCGCGGCGTCTGCTCGCCGCCGTACCGATCAGGTCGCGCTCCGCGCACGCGCTCAGCCCGCGCCCCGATAGGCGGCACCGTCATGGGTTGGAGGGACACCGACACGGTCCAGCTCTCGCTTGATGCTGCCGTAGCACTCGCAGGCAACACCCTCCAACCCCTCGCGATCGAGGATGGAGACGTGCCCACGGTGATAGCGGATCAGCCCCGCGGCCTGGAGTATCCCCGCGGAGAGGGTCACCGTCGCCCGCCGTGAGCCGAGCATCTGGCCGAGGAACTCGTGGGTGATGGCAAAGTCGTCGACGCCGACCCGGTCGTGGCTCATCAGCAGCCAGCGGCTGAGACGCTCCTCGTTGGTGTGCAGCCGGTTGCAGGCGGCGGCCTGCGAGATCTGACCGAAGAGAGCCGACAGATACTGGTGGTACAGATCGCTGAACGCCCCGGCGCGGGCCAATTCGGCGAGGAACGCAGCCCCGTCCATCCGCAGTGAGGCTCCCGACACCTGCGAGATCGCGCGCACGGCAAGCGAGCCGCCCAAGACGAGCGGGACCCCGACGATGCCCTCGTTGCCGACCGTCGCCACCTCGACGATGGCGCCGTCGTCGAGGGGGGTCACCAGCGAGATGACGCCATCGATCGGGAAGTGGACGGCCCAGATCGGCTCGCCGGGCTCGAAGAGCACGGTCTTGATGGGCAGCGACACGAGCACCATGTCGCGGATCAGCCGGTCACGGTCCTCGGTGGGAAGGGCCTCCAGGATGCGGTTGGAGCGGGGATCGCGCGGTGGGGGAGGAGAGGACATGGGGATCTTGTTCCGGTCGCGACGACACCCGCTCAGTCAGGCGTCGCGGCGAGGCCGTGTTCTGGTGTTGCGCTCGGATTCTACCCCTGACCGGCCACCAGCGCACCCGGTTGAGGGCTGCCTCAGGCGGCGTGCCGCGACTGCCGCGGGTGGGTGCCGTCTCCCGGG
>JBEKGP010000001.1:0-125110 GCA_050012735.1 Candidatus Dormibacteria bacterium | reverse complement strand
GCGATCGAGAAGAAGACCTGGACCATGGCGAAGAGGACCCGCCCCACCATCGCCGCCCGGATCGAGAGGTCGGCGACCTGGCGGTTCTCCGACCGGAAGCGGGCCATCTCCTCGCGCTGGCGGCCAAAGGTCTTGCCCAGCAGGATCCCGGAGATGGAGAGCGTTTCCTGGGTGATGGCGCTCATCTCGGCCTTGGATTCCTGCGCCAGGAGGGTGACCTTGCGCCGCGCGTTTCCCGCCCGGTAGGTGAGGAAAAGGAAGACCGGCATCATGAAGAGGGAGAGGGCGGTGAGCTGCCAGCTGAGCACCAGCATCGCCACCAGGGTGCTGGCGATGACGACCACGTTGGCGACGATGGAGGAGGCGGTGTCCGTCACCACCGACTGGATGCCGCCGACGTCGTTGGTGAAGCGGGACTGAATCTCCCCGGTGCGGGTGGAGGTAAAGAAGCGCATCGAGAGCCCCTGGAGGTGGGCGTAGAGCGAGTTGCGCAGGTCCTCCATCAGCCGCTGGCCGATGCTGTTGATCTGGTAGGTCTGAGCGATGCCGACCGTGCCGGTGATCACCGGGATGAGGATCATCAGCCCGGCGTAGATGACCACCAGCCGCATGACGGGCCCACCGCCTCCGGCCGGGAAGAGGGCGTCGAAGACGAACTTGATCAGGATCGGGTTGACGACGCCCAGCCCCGAGGTGAAGACGATCAGCCCGACGGCCAGCACCACCTGGCGGCGGTGGGGGCGGAAGAGACCGAACACGCGGCGGGCGAGGTGGCGGTTGGACAGCCGGCCACTCGGCTTCTCTGCGGGAGAGCCATGGGCCCAGCCGTGCATGGTCAGGAGGCCTGGGGAAGGTGGGGGCTCACCACCTCACTCTAGCCAACCGCTCTGCAGCGAGGGCTCGCCGGCCGTCCCGTCAGCGGGACGGCTGCTCCTCCGGATGGAGACCCTCGGCCCTCTCCCACCCCCGGCGCGCCTCCCGGTAGAGGGCGTGGAAGAAGGGCTCGCCCCAGAGCCCGATGGAGAGGGCGGCACCGAAGAGAACCACGGCGTCGACGCTCTCGCGCCCCTCCCGGTCCCAGTAGACGTCCTTGAGATTGAGCCAGAGGGCGAATTCGTCGAGGGTCAGCGCGGATGCCGCGCCATAGGTCAGCGCGGTGAGCTTGGAGGCGGGGCCCTCCGGGCGGGCGCCGTCGCCGGTGCCGACCTCGACCAGCCAGAGGTAGCCGGTGCCCAGCAACCCGGCGATCCCGAAGACGAGATGGTGGAGGTGGCGGCCGCCAAGCCCGAGGTCGTGAAAGGGTCCGATCCCGCGCCGGATGGCGTGGGTGATCCCGCGGGTGGCGGCGAAGGCCGTGAAGAAGCCGGCGGAGGAGAGGAAGAGCCGCTCGCGCCGGGTGTCGGCAAAGTGCAGCCGGTAGAGGTGGGCGACGCGGTGAGGGGAGACGGGGCGCATCGGACGAGTCTGCCTCACCCGGGCCGGGTCATGGGTGGCGGCGGCGCCTTTTCAGCTCATCGTGGATGTCGAGGTAGGTGGGCCCCCGGTAGCGGCTCCGGTATCGGGGCCGGGTGGGGCGCAGGCGGTTGCTCCACCACATCAGGGCCACGAACCCGAGGGCGAGGACCGCGATGACGATCAGCCCGGACACGCGACCCAGTGTAGGTGGAGGGTCTCAGGCGCCGGAGATGGCGGCCACCCCGCTGCGGGTCCCCACCAACGCGGCATCGCCGAGCCGAGTGGTCGAGGCGAAGTCGGGAACGGAGCCGGCCGCCGGGCCGCCTCCCCGCGGCAGCCCGCGGGGTGGGGGCGTAAGGTGAGGGTCATGATGCACCTGGTCCGTCACCCGCTCTCCGCCGTCCTGCTCGTCCTGGTCGTCCTCTTCTTCATCTTCTTCGTGCTCTCGCCACTGCTCCACCTGATCTTCGCGTTGGTCGTTCTGTTCGCGATCGTGTGGGTCGTCTCCGCGCTGATGAGCGTCCACCGCGAGCACCGCACCCGCGTCGCCAAGCGCTGAGGATCGCCGGCCCGCCTTTCCGGCGGTGGATCGGCCCCATCACCCCGGCCGCGCTGCCGGGTGGCCGCGAGTGGCTGCCCGGCGGCGGGGTGATCAGCAGGCGGGATGACGCACCGTCTGCCCGACCCGAATACGAAACTGGCGGAGAGGGCGGGATTCGAACCCGCGGTGGCTATTGACCACACCGCTTTTCGAGAGCGACGGCCGCTGTGTCGGAGCCTCCCGGCTAGTGCCGACGCGTCCCGAAATCCCAGTCCTGGCAAGGGGTTATCGTGCCGCCTCCTGATGGCCTGACCCGGTATCTGCCGACAGGTTGGTCGGCAGAATGTCGGCCGACGGCGCCGTCGGGCGCGCTTGCGCTTGAAGGAGTTGCCAGGACTCGGCTCGGAGTG
The DNA here is from genome assembly GCA_050012735.1 of Candidatus Dormibacteria bacterium. GTDB lineage: Bacteria > Chloroflexota > Dormibacteria > Aeolococcales > Aeolococcaceae > Changshengia. The sequence continues at coordinate 122,704 of JBEKGP010000001.1, read as the reverse complement.
CCTCCGCGATCCGCTCCACTGTTGAGAGTGCCGGGTTGCGTCGACCCCGCTCCAAGCCGGAGATGTAGGTCCGGTCGACCCCCGCCAGTTCCGCCAGGCCTTCCTGGGAGAGCCCCTGGCGGATGCGTTCCGCCCGTACGGCCCGTCCGAACCGTTCTGCCAGAGAGGCCACCCTGGCACCCTACGGGCACGTGTAACATCAGTCCACGGAATATAAGTCACATCATCCCAAGAGGCGGTGAGGCATGACGGGATGCTTGGGCTCGGTGTGCCAGAGGGGGCAGGCGCGGCGGCGCGTCGCCCTGGCCGGCCTCGTTGGACTCCTGGCAGCTTGCGGCCCCGCTCCGATCCACGGCAGCAACAGCATCAATCGTGGAGTGATCCCCGTCTCGCAGGCGGCGACGTATGACTATGCACTCACCCTAACGTCTGGAGATAGCATTTCTGACGTGCTATGGCTGTCCAACGATTTGGGTGGCTCGGAGTGGTTCACACCGCCATCTGACGGGGAGGCGGGAAGCGGCTCTGTGTACCTGGGTGCCGGCAACTGGACTGGCCGAGCAGGCTGGACGCAGCCCGCGGACGCCGGCATGTTGCCTGCCCCCGACGGCGGGACGACTTGCGTTGCCGTCACGCCGGACGAGAGTGCCAGTCCGACTGAAATCGTCACCGCATTCTGCTCCGACCCCTCGGCGGCCTGGTCGCTCACGCTCACGTCCTCGTGAGCGTCGCCGCGAGTCTTACGATGCGCCCGTGTTGCCGCGGCCCGTGCGCGGGCGCGCCGCGCGCGACGGCGATGGGTCCGAGTTCAGAGCGTGAGCCCAGCGGCCGCGGGTTGCGCTGGTGCGGCGACCATCTGACACCACGGAACAGTGAGCCGCGTGTACCTATGTCCCGTGTAGGTCAGTTGTGCGTGTGTGACGAGGACTGTTGCCCGTGAGGCGCCACGGTCCGCCACCCCAGGGTTTCAGCCGGGCGCGGTGGAGGGTTGGAGTTGGCCCCGGCCCGATGCGCTCGGTGCTGTAGACACGTGGCCAGATGCCTTGGCCACCCAGGAAGACGGCCTCGGCGCCGCTTCTGTAGCGAACGGCGGCCCAATCGGTGTAGACCTTCGCCTTGTGACCACCCCTGACCGGAGGACGGCGGCGTGATAGCCCAGCCACCCCAGCCACCCCCAGCGCTGAAGGTGGGACGGCGGTCCCACTTCCGATTCGTACTCGGCGCCGTCGCTTGCGCCCTACTCGGGGTCATCGTCCTCGGTGCGCTTGGATTCTTCGTAACCGACGATCTCGGGCAGCGGACCACGGTGCACAAGCTTGGCGACCAGGTGACCTCGGTGAGAGGCAGTCTCGCCTCAGCGGAAGCGGATGCCAGCGCTCAGGCGGCTGCCGAGCAGGATGAGATTTCTGGGCTCCAATCTCAGATCACCACGCTCCAGTCCCAGAATGCGTCCCTCCAGTCTCAGATTCCCTCCCAACCGGACTTCGTGGTAGTGGGTACGGGCTGGAACGGGAGCTGCGATCTATACGGCTGCTACCCAGATGCCACATTTGCCAACCACGGCCAGGCGGGGGAGGCGGTGGCGCTCTTCGAGGTCTTCCCGAGCGATTCCACGAGCGGTACCCCTCTCGCGAAATGCTCCGCCGCGATCCCCTTGACCCCGGCCAACGGCTCTGCCGACGCTGGTTGCACGGCGTCCGGAACGGCTCTGAGTGAATACTCTGCCGGGTCAGTCACTTTCACGGTCACCGTGACGAATCCCTGAGGCGATCGGCCGGGCACCGGGTGATGATGGCTTCGGCGACCGTCGCGGCGGTCACACTCGGACCCCCCGCGTCCTCGGCGACGGGCCACTCCGCGCCGTTCTCATCACCCATAGGGCGCAAGGGACCCACATAGAACGCAGGCCCCGTAGGGTTGCGCTCTATGGGTTCGGCCTGCGTTCTATGGCAACCGCCAAACCCACCTCCCGCCCGGGCCGTAGCCTTCCCGCTCGGCGATCACCCCGAGCCGGGCCTTGGCGATGTCCACCGTCCTCGATGACACCCCGGCGCCGTCCATCACCTGGCGGCGCGCCTGCTTGGCGTCAACCTTGCCGTCGGCGAGCAGCTCCCGCAGCACATCGCATGCCTGGTCGGTCTGGCTGCGCTCCTCCTGGCTCGGGGGCTCTCTGAGGAGGTCCTTCGCGGTGTGGGCGGTGGGACCCAGCCAGTCCACCCGCCCCGCGCCGTTGGGGTCTCCCACGATGCGGTAGGCGAGGCTCGGCAGCTTCGGCCCGAGGTTCGCCTTGGCGACGGCGAGGATGGTCCGGGTCTCGTCCTCGGGGTCCTGGCCCACCACGAGGCCGGAGCGGGCGGCGCCGATGATCCCGATGGAGCCGCCGCCGCGATAGAGCACGTTCGACTGCTGGGCCTTGCTGTTGTGGCGGAGCACCAGGACGGCGCAGCCGGTCTCCTCGGCGACCCGGGCCAGGGGTGCCAGCGCTCGCCTCACGTCCTGGTCGCGATGAGAGTTGACGTCGCCTCCCAGGAATGCCATCAGGGGATCGACCACGACGAGGACCGCGTTGCGGCCGGTAATCGCCTGGCGCAGCGCGCCGAGGTCATCGGGGATGCTCGGCAAGTCGTCGCCGCCCGGGATGGCGACGGTGAAGACCGACACCCGGGTGCAGTCCGCACCCGCCGCATCCAGCCGCGGACGGACGGTGTCCGCGAGGCCGTCTTCGGCGGAGAGGAGGATGACATCGGCTGGCCCCAAGCCCGGCGAGCCGTCCGGCATCGACTGGCCGCGCGACACCCTGGCCGCGAGGTCGAGGCTCATGGTCGACTTCCCGAGATCGGGATCGCCGTCGAGGAGGGTGAGTTTCCCGAGCGGGATGCGCCCCTCCCATAACCAGGAGACGCGCTCTGGTGGGACCGTGTCGAGGCTGGTGAGGATTGCGGCGCGGTCTATAGGGCGCGCGGCGGTGCCGGCCGCGCCTCGACCCGTGCCCCGAGGGGCTCCGGGGTAGTCGGAGGCGGGCTGCTCGGTCTCCAGCCCCATCGTCGTGGGCGCAGCCCAGACGTCAATGGGGGCCGTCGATCCCGACGGGTAGAGGAGATCAGCGGTGGGATCGCCCTCACGCGGCATCGGCCGGCCTCGATCGGGTCCGCCGGACGATCTCGTCGCTGATGGCGCCGTGCCGCTCCAGGTACCAGGGGTCGGGTTGAAGGTCAACGTGGAGCCGATACCGAAGGCGCCACAGGTCGCGGCGCAGCTCGGCATGGGACATGTCTGCCAGGTCGAGATGGGTGAGCCGCTGCCACTCCTCCAGGCTCCGGAAGGGGTCCGGGCGGCGGTAGACGTCGTCCAGCCAGCGGGGCGGCCGGCGGCGCGGAGTACCGTAGAGATCGAGCATCAGGGCCTCCGTCAGCTCAGCCGGCGGGGGCCTTGCCGTCTCTGGCGACGACCTCACCGCCGTCGGCTGCTCGCGGCCGCAGAGTGCCTTCTCGCAGCACGCGGTCAGTGACCGCCTTGACGACGACGAGCCTCCGGCCCAGGCGGATCACGCCCGGCAACTCGCCCCTTCGGGCCAGGTCGTAGGCGGGATTCCGCCCGATGCCGTACCGGCGGGCCGTGGTCTCGATGGTCTCGGTCTCCCGGTTCGACGTGTTAACCGCTAGCTCCATTTGTGGTGCCTCCCTGCGCTGGGGACTGGTACTCGGTCCCTTCCCTGCCATTGGAGCACGTCCCGTCCCTGACATGCCATCTACTTATAACTCGTGGGATGCTAGCCAGTTTGTGTATAATTTGGTCATGTCTTCTCAGCACCCGCAGGGTGGCCGACCGCCTCTTGAGGAGAGGGAACGGCACCGACGCCACCTCTTTGGCGTCTTGTTGAAGGAGCTGATGGGGGGCGAGAAACAGGAGGATTTGGCGGCGCGGTTGCAGCTCCGAACCGGTCAGCAGAGCTGGACGCAGGAGAGGGTGAGCAAGGTCATCCACGGGAGACTTCCGCTGAGCCTGGAGCTGATTGAAGACGTGGCCTACACCTTCCGTCGCTCGGTGGGCTGGGTGCTGGCCAGCCTGTACCAAATGCCCCTCACGCCCGAGGATCACTCTCCCATCGGGGACTCGTCAGGTCATGATCCGATGTTCAAGAGCCGGGAAGAATTCGAGAGGGCCGTGGCTACTAGCTGGTTGATGTCCTCGGGCTCGGGGTTGCTGCCCGCAACGATCACGCGCCGCGTCTACGAACTGAACGGGCGCATGCCTGATCCCTCCACGACCGCGGTGATCGTGGCCATGGCGAGGATGGACGAGAGCCGCCGCCAGGATATCCGCACCATCACCGAGGCCCTCGCCGGGCCGCTGTCGGGTTCGGCGGATCGGACCGATGAGGTCAAGCCCCTCTCGGTAAAGCAGACCAAACGCAAGCAAGGACGGTCGGCATGAGAGGCAGCATCAGGCGCCGGAGCAAGGGCACGTGGGAGCTAACCATCGACCTCGGCCGCGATCCGGTCAGCGGCCACCGGCAGTGGCGGTACGCCAACGTCAAGGGCACCCGGCGCGACGCGGAGCGCGCGCTGACGGCCCGAATCCACGCCATCGAGACGGGGACGGACATCGACGCCCCCAAGATCACGACCGCCGAGTACCTCCAGCGCTGGCTCCGCGACTACGCCAAGCCGGACGTGGCCCCCCGCACCTACGAACGCTACGCGGAGATCGTGGCCCGGCACGTCGCCCCCAAGCTCGGCATGGTGACCCTGAGCCAGCTCCGGCCGGCTCACATCGTGGCCGCCGAGCGGGAGTGGCAGGACGCCGGCCTCTCGCCGTCCACCGTGCTGAAGTTCCACCGTCTCATCCGCGAGGCCCTGCACCATGCAGTCCGCTGGCAGCTCCTGGCCGTCAACCCGGCCGACGCCGTGACCCCGCCGCGCGTGGAGCGCCGCGAGATGTCGGTGCTCAGCCCGGCTCAGGCGGCCGCACTGCTCGCCCAGGCGCGAGGCACTGAGTTCGACGCTCCGATCACGACGGCGCTCTACTCTGGCCTTCGGCTCGGTGAGCTACGCGGCCTGCGCTGGGGTGACCTCGACCTGGATTCCGGTCGCCTCAGCGTCCAGCAGACGCTCCAGAAGGTCCCGGGAGGCGGGGTAGTCGCTCGTCAGCCCAAGACCCACCGCTCCCGCCGCAACGTCTCCCTACCGGCCGTCCTAGTGGATGTGCTGCGCCAGCAGAGGCGCCACCAGGTCGAGGCCCGCCTGCTGGTCGGCGACGCCTGGGAGGCCACCGACCTCGTGTTCACCGACGCGCTGGGCCGCCCACTGAGCGAGACGCGGCTCCGCTGGGCGTTCTGGCGGTTGCTCCGCGAGGCAGGGCTGCCTCGCATCCGCCTCCATGACCTCCGGCACACCATGGCGACCCTGATGCTCGCTGCCGGCGAGCATCCGAAGGTCGTCTCCGAGCGCCTGGGGCACTCGACCGTCTCGATCACCCTGGACACCTACTCCCACGTCCTGCCCGGTCTCCAGGAGGCTGCGGCGGAGCGCCTGGCGGTGACCCTCGGGGCGAGCCCGATGGTCGTCGCCGAGCCCGGCTGAGGGCGGTTTCTCCCGAGTTGGTCGGCAATCCGTCGGCAAACCGGCGGCAGGTGCCCCGACGGTAGGGGGTAGTCCAAGGGGACTTGGACGAGAAATGCCTTATCTGACAACGGGATACTGGCGGAGAGGGCGGGATTCGAACCCGCGGTGGCTATCAACCACACCGCTTTTCGAGAGCGGCACCATCAACCACTCGGACACCTCTCCGTGGGCGAGTATACGGAGAGGCTCGGGGCGCGGAGAGGGCGGCCCGGAACCGGGCCGGCTGGTGGTCCCGGTCAGTGGGCCCGCCGGCGCCGCACCAGGCTGCGGACCACGAGCAGGGCGACGATGGCCACCACCTGGCCCTGGAGCACGATACGGGTGACGTCCACGGTCGGTTGCCACGAGACCGTCCCCTCACGGATCACGTAGACGCCGAGAGGTCGCGAGTCGATCCCGAAGCCCCCGCCCTGCCCGTGGCGGCCCTTCTCGGAGCCGTCGCTCAGGTCGCTGCCGGTGCCGCCACCCCCGCCGCCCCGGATCCGGGCGACCGGTACCACCAGCATCCCGTCCTTCTCGTAGGGCTCACCGAAGACCTGACGGACGGTGGCGACCTCGCGCACCCGGTTGAGGATGTCCTCTGGCTGCATGGCGTGACCTCTCCATCTGAATGGCCCGAACCTGGCTGAGCTGGCCGAACCCAGTCACGATCATCCTCCGCCGGGCAGTCGCGGGACGGTCTGGCCGGCTCGCGGCTTCGGATCCGCCGGTGAGGGACCCCGGGAGAGTGAGATCCGAGCGGCCCGGTGGCGTGGGTGGCCCCGTGGGCGATGGGCAGGCTGGCGCTCGGTACAATCGCCCAGGAGCGATCGCCTAGCTGGTCGAGGGCGCCGCACTGGAAATGCGGTATACGGGGTCAACTCGTATCGAGGGTTCGAATCCCTCTCGCTCCGCCAAGTCCGTCGAGGGGACCTACCCCCTCACCACCACGGGTGTTCCAGGGCGCGATCGGTGCCGGCCGTCTCGTCGAGCGCGTCGAGATCGCGCATGTCCTGGCCGGACAGCTGGAAGCTGAAGAGGTCGGCGTTCTCCTCGATGCGCTCGCGGTGGGTGGACTTGGGGATGACGGGCACATCGCGCTGGATGCACCACCGCAGCAGCACCTGAGCGGGCGTCCGCCCGACGCGCTCCGCCACCAGCCGGACCGTCTCGTTGCCGAGATGGCGGCCCGTGCCCAGCGGGCTGTACGCCTCGAGGACGATGCCCCGCTTCCGGCAGGCCTCGAGCAGGGCGCTCCGGTAGTTCAAGGAGCTGAACTGCACCTGGTTCACGGCGGGCGAGATCGTTCCGGCGCCGATCACCTCTTCCAGCTGGGTGGCGCTGAAGTTGGAGACACCCACCGAGCGGGTGTGGCCCAGCTCGCGGGCTCGCTCCATGCCGGGCCACGCCCAGGTCGCCCCGCCCTGTGGCCAGTGAATGATGTACAGGTCCACGTGATCGACCCGGAGCCGTTGCAGGCTCTGCTCGAGCGCGGTGACGGGATCCTTGTTCCCGGGGAAGAACTTGGTGGTGATGAAGACCTCGTCGCGGGGCACGCCGCTCGCCACCAGCCCCTTCCCGACGCTCTCCTCATTGCCGTAGGCCTGGGCGGTGTCGATGTGCCGGTAGCCGAGCTCGAGCGCCCAACGCACCGCGTCGACGCACTCCCGCCCATCGGGCGTCTGCCAGACCCCGAGGCCGAGCAGGGGCATCTGGTTGCCATCGTTGAGGACGAGGCCCCGCCCGTCCGCTGTGAGTCCGCCACTTGTCATGGTTTGCCACTCCTCGGTCGACCGGGGCCCGGAATCGCGACCCGCTTGTCACGGCAGTCTAGAGGCGCCGCGACGTTCCGGGATGGGGGTGACCCCGGGCGCGGCCGGTCTCATGACCGCCGCGCTCCAAGTCCGGGGGGACCCGGGATGGTCCGGCGTGGAGAGTGCTGGGTCAGCTCTGCTTGCGGAACCGGCGCAGCTTGCGCCCGCGCAACGGACCGCGGATGAGGAGCAGGCTCACCAGCGCCGCGAGGAGGATCAGGGCGTCGACCCACTCGAAGACCGCGCCTCCCGCCGAGGTGAGCACCGCCGACGCAAGCGAGACGCCGTTGGCGCCTGCCATGGCGGGCGGGATGGCCATCTGGGCGAAGGCGTCCTCCAGGGCGGAGGGGCTGCTCGACGGCCCCGGGGTCGTGGTGAGGCCCGTGCTCTGAGCTGTCGATGGCGGGGTGAGCTTGGGCGTCGGCGTCGCCGGTGGGGGAGTGGGGGTCGGGACCGGAGCGCTCGTCGGGGTCGAGGTCGGCGCGGGGGTAGGCGCCGGGGTCGGGGTCGCGGTCGGCCGCGGGGTCAAGGTCGGCACCGGGGTCGGGGTCGCCGCCGCGGTGGGCGTGGGAGTGGGAGTGGGTCGCGGCGTCGGTGTGGGAGTCGGCGTCGGTGTGGGCGTCGAAGTCGGGGTCGGGGTCGGGGTCGGAACCGGCGTGGGTGTCGCGCAAGCGGCGCTGTCCGCCGCCACCGCGGCCGCCATCACGTGTCCGGTGTCCCACCGCACATAGATGGTGGTGTAGGTGCTGGTGCTGTTGAAGGTGAACGGCACCACGGCAGACGTGACCTCCGTCCAACCGCCCGTGCCGGTCGCCGAGTAGTCGATGTTGTAGTTCGACTCGGTGGTTCCGTAGGTGACCTTCCACGAGTATGTCCCGGCACTGGGGCTGCAGAGGGCCGTCACCGTCGGCGCCGTCGTTGCGGCGGCGGACACTCCCAAGGTCCCTGCCACGGCCAGCGCGAGGCCACCCGCCACGGCGACGGAGACCGCCGAGAGACGCCGGCCGAGCCGGCGCCGGGCGAAGGGGGCTGGCGTCACCATGGGGGATCTCCTGGCGGCCGAGGCGGGGCTGTCCGGTCGCCTGCCGTCCGGCTGTTGGCGACCATGTTCACGCCCGACCGGGAACGCGGTCCGTCCTGTCTCGCGGCTTGTCACGCCGCCGCCATCCTTTCGCAACGCTGGAACCACGCCATGCAACGCAATGGTGGTTCCCGGGATTGGCCGGCGTCCGAGAACCACCGAAGGTCGCGGTCGTCTCGCACGTCAGCAGCCAGCCGCCATCGAGGTCCACGCCGCCCTGGCGTTCAGCTGATCCGGCGCGCAGCACCGGTCCGGTGACTGCGCTCCGGGCGCCTCAGACGGCCCGGCGGGTCCACCAGTGGCGCGCCCGCTGGCGCAGCCGGTCCTCGAGCTCGTCGATCCTCGCCTGCAGCTCGTGCATGCGGGCGAGCGCCGATTGGGTGTTCTGCTCGGCGTCCTCGGCCAGGGTCATCTGCTCGTCGAGCCGGGCGCGCAGCGCGTCGGCCTGTGCGAAGGCCTCCCGCGTGCTCTCCTCGGCGCTCTCGATGGCGGAGATCTGTTGATGGATGACCCCGACCAGGTCGCGCTCGCGCTCGAAGGCGAGCCGTTCGGCGGCGGCACGGGCCTCGATCTCGAGGCGGGCACGCTCGCGCCAGTCGGCCAGGCCCCGCTCCAGCAGGGCAACCCGGGCGTCCTTCTCGACGAGCAGCTCGCCGAGCTGAGCCAGCTCGATGACCTGGTCGATCTCGTGGAGCTGGTGGGGGAGGACCGCCTGGTCGACAGCGGCCTCAATTGCAGTCCGCGAGTCGACCCGCGGCGGGGTGGTCGGGTGGCCGATCAACTCGACAACGGGGCCGTCCACGGCGGGCGGCGCTGGAGGAGCGGCGCTGAAAGCCCGGAGCGGGCTTTCCTTCAGGGCCGGCCCCTGCGGGCGTAGGCCCTCGGACGCGGGGGCATGTGCCTGAACCGCCATGAGTCGAACCTCCTGCTGCGACGTTGAGTGGGGGTGAGGGACAGACGGCGCAGAGGCTACACCACCGAGGGCACCTGTGCTCGCCGAAGAGGGGAGACGCTCCCGCGCGCTACGCTCCACGGCCATGAACGCTCAGGACCTCGATGCCTACTGCGCCGCCCACCAGTCACGCTTCTTCGATGAATTGGTCGAATTCTGCCGTATCCCCTCGATCTCGGCCGACCCCGCCCATGCCGGCGACGTCCGGCGCAGCGCCGAACGGCTCGCCCAGGCGGCCCGGGATGCGGGCTTCGCCACCGCGGAGCTGATCGAGACGCCCGGGCACCCCGCCGTCTACGCGGAGAGGTTGGTGGACCCGGGGCTGCCCACCGTCCTGATCTACGGGCATCACGACGTCCAGCCCGCCGATCCCCTGAAGGAGTGGACGTCGCCGCCCTTCGAACCGCGGATCGTCGGCGGGGAGCTCCGCTGCCGCGGCGCCGTCGACGACAAAGGCCAGGTGTGGATGCACCTCAAGGCGGTCGAAGCCCATCTGCGCACGCGCGGCGAGCTGCCCCTCAACCTCAAGCTGGTCGTGGAGGGGGAGGAGGAGATCGGCTCGGCCCACTTCGAGCAACTCGTCGAGGCGGAGGCCACCCGGTTGCGCGCCGACCTCTGCGTCGTCTCCGACACGGCGATGCACCACCGCGGCCAGCCCTCGATCTGCGTCGGGCTGCGTGGGCTGGTCGACCTCGAGGTCGAGGTCACCGGGCCTGCCCTGGATCTCCATTCCGGTGAGTTCGGAGGCGCGGTCCTCAATCCACTCGAGGCGCTCGCCCGCATCCTCGCCTCCCTGCGCGATCCGCGGACCGGACGGGTGACCGTTCCGGGCTTCTACGACGAGGTGACGGAGCTGACCCCAGGGGAGCGCGAACAGGTCGCGGCCGCGCCCTTCGACGAGGCCGCGTTCCGAGAGCTGGCCGGCGGCGTTCCCGTCACCTTCGGCGAGAACGGCTACACCACCACCGAGCGCCTGACGGTGCGGCCCACCCTGGAGATCAACGGGGTCTGGGGTGGCTACCAGGGGCCCGGCCCGAAGACCATCATCCCCGCCCGCGCCGGGGCCAAGATCACCTGCCGCCTGGTGCCACGCCAGCAGCCGGAGGTCATCGCCGACCGGGTACGGGCGGCGATCGAGGCGGCGGCTCCCGACGCCGTGCGGGTGACGGTGACGCCGGGGGGCGGCAACCGACCCGTGCTGACCCCAGTGGACCACCCCGGAGTGCTGGCGGCATCCCGCGCCCTGAGGGACGTGTTCGACGCCGACGCGTACTGCACCCGGTCCGGGGGCTCCATCCACCCGGTCGAGATGTTTGACCGGTTGCTCGGCCTGCCCTCCGTGTTGGTCGGCTTCGGCCTTCCCGACGATCGCATCCACGCGCCCAACGAGAAGTTCGACATCGGACAGTTCCAGTCCGGCATCCGGGTGCTGACCCGGCTCTGGGACGAGCTGGCGGTCAGCCTGCCGCGGAGGCCGAGCGCGCAGTCCTGAGCAACGCCTCCGCGGGAGCCGCCGTCCCGGTGAGGGTGCGCCCGCCGGGTGGTGGACCGCCCATCGTCTCCCCCTGCCGGTGACCTCCGCCTCTGACGTCGAGGGGGTCATGGCGACTATCCTCCAAGCATGACCTTCATCGAATCGATCTCCGCCCAAGAGGTTCTCGACTCCCGGGGCAACCCGACCGTCGAAGTTCACGTCGAGCTGGCCAGCGGCTTCGAGGGCCAGGCCATCGTTCCGAGCGGTGCCAGCACCGGCATCCACGAGGCCGTCGAGCTGCGCGACGGCGACGCCTCGCGGTACGGAGGCAAGGGTGTCCTCCAGGCGGTCAACAACGTGGTGGAGGTGATCGCCCCCGAGTTGATCGGCATGGACGCCCTCGACCAGGGTGCGCTCGACGCTCGCCTGATCGAGCTGGACGGCACCGAGAACAAGGGCCGGCTGGGCGCCAACGCCATCCTCGGCGTGAGCCTCGCCAGCGCGCGGGCCGCGGCCGAATCCACCGGCCTTCCCCTCTATCGCTACCTCGGCGGGGTCGGCGCCGTCACCCTCCCCGTGCCCCAGTTCAACTGCCTCAACGGCGGTGCCCACGCCCAGACCTCGGTGGACTTCCAGGAGTTCATGTTCATCCCCCTCGGTCTGCCGAGCTTCGCCGAGGCCCTTCGCGCCGGGAGCGAGTGCTTCCACGCGCTGCGCGCCGTCCTCAAGGCCAAGGGGCACAGCACCGGGCAGGGCGACGAGGGCGGCTTCGCACCCTCTCTGAAGCACAACGAAGAGGCCGTCGAGCTTCTCGTCGAGGCCATCCTCAAGGCCGGCTACGTGCCCGGCAAGGAGGTTGGAATCGGGCTCGACCCGGCCGTCTCCGGGCTCTACCACGACGGCCACTACGTTCTCAAGGGCGAGAAGCGGACGCTGGGCCCCGTCGAGATGGTCGAGCTGTGGACCACCTGGCTGGACCGCTACCCGATCGTCTCCCTCGAGGACGGCATGGCTGAGGAGGACTGGGACGGCTGGAAGCTGCTCACCGAGAAGCTCGGCAACCGCGTCCAGCTGGTCGGCGACGACAACTTCGTGACCAACGCCAAACTTCTCCAGAAGGGGATCGACCTGGGAGCCTGCAACTCGGTCCTGATCAAGCTCAACCAGATCGGCACCCTCACCGAGACCCTCCAGACGGTGGCTCTCGGCCGTGCCCACGGCTACAACCCGGTGGTCAGCCACCGCAGCGGGGAGACCGAGGACACCTTCATCGCGGACTTCGTGGTCGCCATCAACGGCGGCCAGATCAAGACCGGGGCCCCGTCCCGGTCGGAGCGGGTCGCCAAGTACAACCGGCTGCTGCGCATCGAGCGCGAGCTGGGCCGCTCCGCGGTCTACGCCGGTACGGGCGCCTTTCCACGGGTTCCCAAGGCCAACTGATGCCGAGCCCGGCGTGCGGCCGGGGCGGACGGCGGTAACGCGGTGACGCGTCCGCCGAGCCTGCTCACGGTCGCCGCCCGGGCCGGGACACCGGATCCGGTCCCGGGCGGCGCCCCCCTCGTTGAGCCTCCCTCGCTCGCCTCGGTCGCCGCCTTTCCCGACCTCGACGATCTCGACGCCGCGATGGCCGCCGGCCATGGGGGCTACCGTCGCTTCGGCAATCCGAGCGTGCACCGGCTCGAGGAGGCGCTCGCCGCCCTGGAGGGGTATGGGCTCCCCGAGCCGCCGGTCTGCCGGGTCACCTCCAGCGGCCAGGCCGCCCTGCTCCTCGCCCTCAGCACCCTGGTCGGGCCGGGACGCCGCCGGGTGGTCCTCCTCCGTCCCTGCTACGGGGGCAGCGAGAGCCTGCTCGCGGGGCCGCTGGCCGCCCTCGGGATCGAGCCGGTGATGGTCGACCTGCCGCCGCCGGGAGACGTGGCTCGCCAGCTCGAACAGGTCCAGAAGGTGCTCACGTCGGAGGTCGCCTGCGTCGTGGCGGAGACCATCGGCAACCCGCTCATGGGGCTGCTGGACCTCCCCGCCCTGGTCGAGCTCTGCCGTGCGGCCGGCGCCGCCACCGTCATCGACAACACCTTCGCCACCCCCTTCCTGCTCCGGCCCCTGGAACTGGGCGCGGACCTGGTCGTCGAGAGCTTGAGCAAGCAGCTCTCCGGGCATGCGGACGTGCTGGGGGGAGCGGTGGCGATCCGCGCGGGTCACCCGGCGGCCCGCCTGCTGGCCGCCCATTCCCGATTCCTGGGCGCGGTGATGGCTCCGTTCGACGCCTTCCTCAGCCTTCGTGGCCTCCGCACCGCCGGGCTCCGGGCCGAGCGTGGAGCGGCCGGCGCCGCGGCCTTCGCCCAGCTCGCCACCGCTCACACGGCGGTCGCCGCCGTCCACTACCCGGGATCGCGCAGCCCGGAGGAGGAGGCGCTTGCCGCACGGCTTCTGCCGCAGGGGCGGGGGTCGATGCTGGCCCTTGACCTGGGTGGGCGCGAGCAGGCCGATCTGCTGCTCCGGACCCTCCCCGAGATCCGGCTCGCCCCCTCGCTCGGTGACGTGGCCACCACGGTCAGCCATCCAGCGCTCAGCTCGCACCGAGGGCTGAGCCCGGCCGCGCGCCGGTCTCTCGGCATCGGCGACGGCCTGTTGCGCTTCTCGGTTGGCATTGAGGAGATCGACGACCTCATGGCTGAGCTGCGCGCGGCGCTGGACGGGGTGGCGGGTACCATGGGGCCGGCAGGCAAGTGAGGAGCTCTTCCAGATGACCATCATCCGGTTCGTCAACGGCTCGGACGCCGCGGTGCGGCTCTCCATCGCAGAGACCCTGGCCGCGCTCCAGGCCAAGCCTGGCGAGGCGGGTTTCGTCGAGCTTCCGGGTGACGACGGCCCCATCCACCTCCGCCCGAGCGGGGTGATCGCCCTCTTCTCGGACGCGCGCAAGGGCAACGCCGGATTCCGGATGGGAGCCTCCGCAGCCGCCGACTGAGCCGTCGCCACCGGCCGGCGGGAAGGGGCCCTGGTGGTGGTGGGTCGCCGGTGCTCAGTGATAATGGCCTGGATGCCCAGTTCCGACCCCCAACTCTCGATCGTCGCGCCGCGCCTGGGAGACGGCCGCGGGGGCGTCCTCGCCGTGCGCCTCGCCGCCACCGCCCACGCGACCATCCGGCGACTCGCCGAAGCCGCCCATCCTCACGAGGGCTGCGGAGTCCTGATCGGCAGCCACCAGGGGGACGCCGTCCTGGTGCAGGAGGCCACCTCCGCACGCAACCTCTGGACCGAGAGATTGACCGATCGCTACGACATGGACCCCGCCGACATCCAGGCCGCCGACCACAGCGCCCGGGTTCGTGGGCTGGACACGGTGGGTTTCTGGCACAGCCACCCCGACCATCCGGCGCGCCCGTCGCAGTTCGACTCCGACCGCTCCTGGGCGGACTACGCCTACCTGATCGTCAACACCGGGGCCGACGGAAGCGGCGACCTCAACGCCTTCGTCCGCGACGACCAGGCGGCCGGCCTGCAACCGATCGCGCTGGAGCTGGAGGACGGCCAACCGTGAGCCCGCCCGCGGGGTCGGTCCGCAACCGCCGCAGCCGCCGGTACCATGACGACTCCGCGCTGGGGCCGGTGAGCGGCATCGTCACCATCGTCGGCCGGCCCAACGTCGGGAAGTCGACCCTCTTCAACCGTCTGACCGGGCAGCGGCACGCCATCGTCGACGAGACCGCGGGCCTCACCCGGGACCGCCTGTACGGGGTGGCCGAGTGGCGCGGGCGCCGCTTCACCCTGGTGGACACGGCCGGCCTCGACCCCGCCCTGATCTCCGAGGACCCGGGCATCGCCGAGCTGACCCGGGGCACTCAGCAGCAGGCGAAGATGGCCATCGAGGAGGCCGACCTCTGCATCCTGATGGTCGACGTCCGTGCCGGGGTGACCGGTCTCGACGAGGACATCGCGGCGATCCTCCGCTCCGGAGGCAAGCCGGTGATCCTCACCGGCAACAAGGCGGACTCGCCCACCGACCCCTACTACGCCCATGAGCTGTACCGCCTCGGTCTCGGTGAGCCGCGGCTGATCTCGGCGCTCACCGGCACCGACACCGGTGACCTGCTCGACGAGGTGGTGGACCGGCTGCCCCCGGCCGAGGGCGAGGCCCAGGAGAGGGTCGACGAGCTGCGGGTCGCCATCATCGGCCGTCCCAATGTCGGCAAGTCGTCGCTGCTCAACTACCTGGTGGGGGCGGAGCGGTCGTTGGTGTCATCTGTGGCCGGAACCACACGGGACGCGGTGGACACCCTGCTCGAGCACCGGGGCCATCAGGTCCGGCTGGTCGACACCGCCGGCATCCGCCGCCGGGGCGTCGTCACCACCGACATCGAGCATTACAGCCTGCTGCGGGCGATGCGGGCCCTGGAGCGCAGCGACGTGGCACTGGTGGTGGTCGACACCTCCGAGGGGGTGCTGGCCCAGGATCGGCACATCGCCGGGTACGCGGCCGATGCCGGCAAGGGCGTTGTGGTCATCGCCAACAAATGGGACCTGGTGCCTCAGGAGGACCGGATCGACCCGGAGACCCTGACCAAGATCTCCGACGCCTTCGACTTCGTCCCGGGCGCGCCGGTGCTCACGGTGAGCGCCCTGCTCGGGCGCAATGTGGCCAAGGTTCTGGACACCGCCCTGCAGGTGGCGGACGCGCGGGCGACCCGGATGCCGACCGCCGCGCTCAACCAGGTGCTCCGGGAGGCGGTGTCGAGCCGGCCGCCGGCGATGCACCGTGGACGCCGGGTCAAGATCCTCTACGCCGCCCAGGCGAGCTCTCCCAACCCGACCGTCGTCCTCTTCGTCAACGACCCCGAGCTGCTCCACTTCTCGTACCAGCGCTACCTGGAGAACCGGATCCGCGCTGTCTTTGGCTTTGCCGGGGTCCGACTCCACATGGTGATTCGGCGCCGCGCCGACAGCGACGGCTGAGCCGGCCGGCCCTCCGCGTGAGGGCGACCCCGCATCAGAGCCAGGGGCGCCGTGACCTCCGTCCCCAGTAGTCGGCGGGTGGCTCCGCGAGGTCGGGAAGGGGCGGGACGGACAGGCCATCGGCTCTGAGGTTGCTCTCCAGCTGATCGACGGTTGCGGCACCGCTCAGCACCACCGAGGCCCACGGCCTGGCGAGCGCCGCCGCGATGGCGACCGCGTCGGAACCGGTCCCCGCCGCCGCCGCCGCATCTCCCAGCGCGGACCCCGGTGCTCCGGCATCTCCGCGGTCGGTCAACCTCCCGTTGGCGACCGCCTCCTTGACGATCACCGCCCACCCCGCCTGGGCGGCCTCGGCGAGCGCGGGCTCCACCGAGGGCTCGAGCAGGTTCCAGGTGGCCTGCACGGCGCCGAAGAGCGGCTCGCCCCCGCTGCGGATCTCCAGCGCGCGCCGGATGGTGGCCGCCTGGGAGGGCCCGGAGGTCGTGATGCCAAGCCTGAGCCCGAGGTCGCGCTGGCGTGCCAGGGCCTCGTGGAGAAGCCCGTTCTCGAGCACGCCGGACTCGAGCGTCGCCGAGTGGACCTGGTACAGACGGAGGTGGGCACCCAGCAGGGCGATGCTCTCGGCGTGCTGGCGCTCGAATGTGGCCAGGGAGTGGTCCTTGACCTCGTGCACCGCCGCCGCCGGGTCCCAGCCGCCGACATACGTGTAGCCCCACTTGGAACCGACCACGACATCGTCGGGCCTGATCCGCGCCAGCCAGCCAGCCACGAAAGCCTCGGCGGAGCCATAGGAACGGGCACAGTCGAGGTAGCGGATCCCCGCCGCGTAGGCGGCGTCCAGGACCTCCCGGCTCCGGCGGCGAAAGGCTCCCTCCGAGCGATCCTCACCGAAGTCGGCGGCGCGGCCAGTGGTGATGTACGCGGGACGTCCCAGCGCGGCCATGCCGAGCCCGATCCGGCTCACCGAGGGCCCGCCGCGTCCCAACGCCACCGTCTGCACGTGAAGACGATAGACCCGCGGACGGCGCGCGGGGGAGGTCAGCTGCCAGCAGGGCGCAGCTCTCTGCTGGGTGGGCGGCGCCTCCCGGGGTGCTCAGGCAGAGGCGGGCGGGGAGGGCCGCACCAGGCCGTGTTCCACGTACCAGGCGAGCGCTCGCCGCAGCGTCTCCTGGAGCGGCGTGTAGGTGAAGCCCAGGTCCCGCGCGGCCGGGGCGCCGTCGTAGGCGTGGCCATGGGCCAGGGTCCGCAGCATTTCGCGGCAGACCGGGGCACGGCGCCCGGCCACTCGGAACCCGGCACCCACCATCGAGGCGGCGGCGACCGCCGGGCCCGGCGGGAGGAATCGGATCGGATAGGTGTGACCGGCGACCGTCCCCAGGGTGTGCACCATCTCCGAGATGCGCTGGGTGGACCCGCTGATCACGTAGCGGTGGAGCGGCTCGCCGCGGGTGGCGGCGAGCAGGTGCGCCTCCGCGCAGTCGGCAATGTCCACCAGGCTGACCGGTGCATCGATGAGCCAGTGCAGCCGGCCGTTGGCGTAGCTGATCAGCCAGCGCGCGGTGCCCGTGGTGCGGCCCGGCCCCTGCACCGAGGAAGGGTTGAGGCACACCAGCTCGACACCGAGCCGGGGTGCGAGCTCCATCACCTGGCGCTCGGCCTCGTACTTGGAGCGCTCGTACCCGGAGAGAAAGCGGCGCGGCCGGTCGTCCGGGGTGCCGGCCGGTGGCTCGCTGTCGAGCGTGGCCGCTGACGACGTGTAGACGATGCGACGGACCCCCGCCCGGGCGGCCGCCCGCACCACGTTCACCGATCCGTCCACGTTGTTGCGCGTCAGCGGAGCGGGGTCGGGCAGGCACATCTTGTTGAGGCCGGCCACGTGGAAGACCAGCTCGCAGCCGCGCATCGCGCCGGCGAGGCCCTCGCCGTCCAGGATATCCCCGGTCACGGGCTGGGCACCGGCTCTCCGGACCCGCTCGGCCGTCTCGGGCGTGCGCACCAAGGCGCGCACCTCGAGGTCGGCCCGCAGCAGTCGCTCGAGAACCGCGCCCCCGACGAATCCCCCGGCCCCGGTGATGAGGACCGGGGCGCTCACCTCGGGGTGGCCGGCGTCGAGCCGCGGAGCGTCGAGGCCGCCCAGCGTGAGATGTAGTCGGCGGCGGAGAGCACGGTCAGCGCGGTGGCGATCCAGAGCGCCCACTCCCCGATGCCGGTCGGGCCGAGGCGCGTGTCGACACGGAGCAGCAGCAGGATGATGGCCACGAACTGGACCGCGGCCTTGGTGCGTCCGAGCTGGGACGATCGGATCACCGTGCCCGAGACGGCCACTGCGCCGCGCAGCCCCATCACCAGCAGTTCCCGGCACACGATGATCATCACCGCCCACGGCGAGGCCTGGCCCATGCTGGTGAGGGCGATCAGGACGCCGGCCACCATCACCTTGTCGGCGGTGGTGTCCAGGAAGCTTCCGGTCAGCGTGCTCACCTGCCACCGGCGGGCCAGGTACCCGTCGAGGTAGTCGGTGCTGGCGCCGATCGCGAACACCACCGCCGCCCAGCGTCCCTGCCCGGAGAGGGCCAGCGCTGCCACCACCGGGGTGAGGACGAGTCGCAGTCCCGTGGTGGAGCCCACGAAGGCGGTGCGGCCGCGTGAGCGGACGGCCGCGGCGGGGATCACGCTCGCTGGGTGTGCCAGCCCACCGTCACCCGTGGGGAGCGGTAGCTGAGCTCCCCGTGGAGGCGCGGCGAGGGGGGGCCGGCGAGCCATGTCGGGGAGCAATGGTCGCACTTCGGGCGGTACCAGAGATGAGGCCACGGACGGCCGCCCCGTCGGCGAGCCGGAGAGCCCTCCGGGCCAGCCGCACGCATGCCCTGGAGTCGGCCGCGCGCACCGCCTCCTTGATCCTCGCCACCGCTGGGACGGCCACGGAGAGCTCCCTCACCCCGAGCCCGATGAGCAGGGGGACCGCCTCGACCTGGCCGGCCAGCTCACCGCACACGCCCACCCAGCGCCCCCGTGCCCGCGCGGCCCGGACCGTCGCCGCGATGAGGCGGAGCGTCGCCGGATGGAACGCGTCCGCCAGGACGGCGACCTCGGCGTTACCACGGTCCGCGGCGAGCGTGTACTGGGAGAGGTCGTTGGTGCCGAGCGAGAAGAAGTCCACCCTCTCGGCGAGCCGGGCGGCGCTCAGGGCCGCGGAGGGGACCTCCACCATCACGCCCACCTCGAGCGAGAGCGGTTCAGACCCGGCGGCCTCGGTGAGCAGGGCTCGGGCCGCGTCGACCTCGCCCGCACCCGACACCATGGGGAACATGACCCGCACCGGGAAGCGCCGCGCGGTCTGGACCACCGCGCGCAGCTGGGCTTTGAGCACCTCGGGCTGCGCCAGCCCGAGACGGATGCCGCGCAGCCCGAGCGCCGGGTTGTCCTCGTGGACGGTGCGGAGGTAGGGGAGGGGTTTGTCCGCACCCACGTCCAGGGTCCTGATGGTGAGGGGGCGGCCCTCCAGGCGAGCGGCGATCTCCGAGTAGACCCGTTCCTGCGCCTCCTCTCCGGGCATGGTCTCCGCCTCCAGGAAGAGGAACTCGGTGCGGAGCAACCCCACCCCGTCGGCTCCGGCCAGGACGGCCCGGGAGGCCTCCTCGACGGCTCCGATGTTGGCCGCCACCTCCACGACGAGGCCGTCCATGGTGACGGCGGGGAGGTGGGCCGCCGCGGCGGCGCGGGCCTCCCGACGCTGCTCCTCGCGCGACTCGGCGCGCGCGCGCCGGACCAGCGCGGCCGGCGGGTCGAGGATGAGCGTGCCCCGGCCGCCGTCCAGAAGCGCGTGCCGTCCTGGAGTCACAGCGAGCAGCTGGTCACCCAACCCCACCACCGCAGGGATCCCCAGGGCGCGGGCGAGGATGGCGCTGTGCGAGGTGGGGCCGCCACCCGCGGTGGCGATCCCCATGACCTGGGTGGGGTCCAGAGCCGCGGTGTCAGTGGGCGCCAGGTCGCGGGCCACGAGGATCCCCGCCTGGTGCAGGACGGGAGCGGGCCGCCCCAGCAGGCGGTGCAGCACCCTGCGGCTCACGCCCGCGAGGTCCGCAGCCCGAAGGCGCATGTTGGGATCGTCGAGCCGCTCCCAGGACTGGCCGAGGCGGGTCGAGACCTCGGACCACGCCTGAGCGGCGGTGAGCCGCCGATCGCTGATCGCCGCCCGGGTCGGTTCCAGGAGCTCCGGATCCTCGAGGAAGAGCAGGTCAGCATCGATGATGTCCGCCTCATAGCTCCCCGACCGTGCCCGGGTCTGGTCGCGGAGCTGCTCGAGGTCGTGGCGTGTGGCGGTCACGGCCAGCCCCAGGGCCTCGAGCTCCGTGGGGGGATCGTCGGCCTCGGCCTCCGGAACCGTCAGGTCGGCCTGCCCCAGGAACTGCAGCGTGCCGATGGCGATTCCGATCGATGCGGGGATGCCGCGCAGCTCGCCCGTCAGGCCGGTCGGCGGTGCCACCGCCAGGGGCGACGGCCCGGCGGTGGGTGGCGCGGATGCGGCGGCGGGGGTGACGTCCTGCCTCACCGTGGGCTCGTCGAAGCGGCGCGCCGCCAGGGCTCGGAGCGCATCGATCGCCTTCTGCGCGTCCGGACCCGACGCCTTCAGCAGCAGCTCGTTGCCCTCGCGGACCTGCAGTCCGGCGAGCGCGTTGAGGCTGCGTGCGGTGACCATCCCCGAACCGGTGGTGGCGTTGCTGGCCAGGACCTGGGCGTCAAGCCCTGCGGTGGCCCGGATCAGCCGTGCGGCCGGACGGGCATGGAGACCCAGGGGGATGTCCACCGCGATGCGGGTCTCGACGCCGGGCCCGCTGAGGTCGGGCGGGGCCTGTACCTCCACGGGCTCGGCGGGGCCGCCGACCTGTGCGCGCTTGGCGTCCAGCGAGCCGGTGGCCTCGCTCGCCACCTTCTCGATGGGCTCCCCCAAGCGCGCCGCCACCGCCGCTGCCACCGCGCCCTCGACCAGGGGGGCGGCACTCAGGAGCACGCGTTTCCCGCGCCCCTCGGGGAGGAGCTCGACCGCCATCTCGGCGGAGAGGAGGGCGCTGCCCAGGTCCATCAGCACCAGCACCCCACGCTCGGACCAGGCCTCCTCGATGGCTGCCGCCACCCGGACCGCGTCCGTTCCGAGCGCCGTCTCCGGCGGCGCCATCCCGCCGGCCGCCACGATTCGGACCTGATCTCCGGCCATTGCCCGGGCCAGCTCCGCCGCGCCCTCGGCCAGCTGTGCGCTGTGGGAGACGAGGACCAGGCCCACCGGCGTCTCACCGGGCACGGAATCGGTGGCTTCAGTGGCCGCCATAGGCCCGGTGCAGCAGCTCCAGGGGGTGGATCACCGGGAACCCGGTGGCCTTGGCGATGTGCCAGCGGCAGGTCTCGCTGTCGCAGAGGACCAGGTCCGGGGCGATGTGCTTGATGTCCGAGAAGAGGCCCGCGCCGACCGCCATCGAGATCTCGTACTTCTCGCGCTTGATGCCGTAGGTGCCGCCGACCCCGCAGCAGTCCCGATCCAGCTCGACCAGCTTCAGGCCCGGTACCAGGGCGAGCACGTCGAGGGCGGGCTTGCCGATCAATTGATTCTGCTGCTGGCAGGGTGCGTGATAGGCGACGGTGAGCTCCACCGGGACGAAGTCGGTCTTCAGCCGGCCCTGCTCGTGGAGGTCGCGGAGGTACTCGAAGATGTCGTAGGTGCGCTGCGAGACGTCGACCAGTGCCGGATCCTCGACCCCCAGGATCTCGCGCGCCTCGCGCTTGAGCATCAGCGCGCAACTGGTCGAGGCGGCGATCACCGGGAGGTCACCCGGCGTGCTGCGCAGCTGGCGGGCGAGCCGGGTGGCGTAGGTGCGGGCGGCGGGGAAGTTACCGTTGGACTGCAGCGGCAGCCCGCAGCAGCCCTGCTGGGGAATCTCCACGGTCAGCCCCTGGTGCTCGAGCACGGCGACGACCATCCGGCCCAGCCGGGGCTCAAAGTAGTTGGTGCTGCAGCCGTGGAAATAGACGACCCGGTCGTGTGCCGGCCGGCTGACATGCCGCCGCGCCCATTGCTGGAAGGTGCGCGGTGCGACCTTCGGGATGGCGGCCTTGCGATGGATGCCGATGACGCGTTCCACCGGGAAGCGCACAAGAGGGGTGCCCATGGCCCAGTTGAAGAGTGGGCGTATCGGCCGGCCGAGCCGACCCATCACGTCAGGTCGAGCCAGCAGCTGGTCGCGCAGGGGGATGCCGCGCTGCTCTTTGAGCTGGGCCCGGGCACGCGAGTTGATCTCGGCGATCCTGACGTCCTGGGGACAGACCCGGCTGCAGATCCCGCAGCCCGAGCAGTAGTCCACCGACCAGTCGGCCGAAAGAGGACCTAGACGGAAGCGCTCCTCCTGCGGCCCCACGGTCTTGGGCCCGGGGAAGTGCGCGGTGACGGCGGCGTAGGGGCACGCGCTCTCGCAGATGGTGCACTTGATGCATCCATCGAGGGAGGGACGCACCCCCATCCCCTCGGTCTCCATCAGCATGCTCATCGCCTCCATCTCACGCGGCGTCCTCACGCCGGCGCCCCACGATGGCCTCGGCGGCGTGCCATCCGGTGGAGAGGCTCAGCCCCTCGCCTGACTTCTCGCGCCAGGGGAGGGCGCCGGTCAGCACCGCACCGGCGGCGTAGAGGTTGACGGCGTGGGGACCTCCGGCCGCGCCCAGGGGCCGGCCCTGCGCGTCGGTGCTCAGCCCGACGCGGTCCAGCGGGTGCTCCGCCAGGTACTGGTCGCCGAAGGGCTCCTGCCCCGGGGCCAGGCCCTGCACCGGCAGGCCGAAAACAGGCTCCCGGAGCCGGCCGTCGGGCTCCCGGATGATGCCGCCGGTGGCGAAGCCCCCGGTCGCCAGCACGAAGAACCCGGCGCTCACCTCCACCGGGCGCGACGCCTGGGTGATGGTCACCGAGTCGACGGTCTCATGGTGGTGGGTGGCCGAGATGGCGGTGCTGCCCAGCAGCAGGCGGCCGCCCGCGTCGAGCAGCGCCCGGCGCAGGCAGTCAAAGAGCCGCAGACCGGGAAGCGACGGGGGCAGACCGGGGATCTCGAAGACCGGCCGGCCGAGCCGGCGCTCGAGGTCGGCGTGGACCTCGGTGGCTCTCTCGCGTCCGAGGACCGCGGGCAGTCCCACCGCGGTGGCGTCACCGAGCTTGGAACGGAGCTGGGCGGCCAGCCGCCGCCGGATCTCCGGGTCTTCCAGCCGGCGGGCCAGGCGGAAGGGGGGCATGTCACCCGCGCTGCCCGGCCAGTCGAGCTCGATCGCCCGCGTCTGGATGGCCGGTGCGGACGCCGCCGCTGCCCGGCCCAGGTTGGCGGCGAGGAGCGCGGGATGGAAGTCCCGGAAACCGCGGATGCCGGCGATGAGCACCTCGCCGCCACCACCGAGGTCGCCGGCGGCCATGCTGCGGGGTACCAGCGCCGTCGGGCGCAGGCCGCCCAGAACCGTTGGAACCCACTGGTTCCGAGACAGCTCGCCGTGGTAGCCGAGCGGCTCAGCGGTCTTCACGAACCAGGCGAGGCTCTGCTCGAGCCCGGCCAGGCCGCTGATCCGGTAGGGGTGCTCGGGGTTGGCATCGAGGAATCCGGGCAGGGCGCCGCGAGGGTTCTGCACCGCGTCGGGGGCGAAGCCCAGGACGTCGATGGTCCCGCTGGCGAGGGGAAGGCATCCCTCTCCGGTTGCCACCACCGTGACCCGCAGCCCGCCGCGGGCCAGGCGGATTCCGGCGGTCAGACCGGCCGTCCCGGCCCCGATCACGAGGGCGTCCGTGATCACCGCATCTCCTCCGGTCTGCGTCTCATGTGGGCAGGTGCTCGATGTCGAGCACCCCTTGGAAGATCCACGCGTCGAGTCGCGCCTGACGGAGCTGCTGACCCCAGAGCACCGGGCGCTGACCCTTCCACCGCTCCTGGACGAAGGCACGCAGCGCGGCGTTGGCCTCGGCGCGGTCGTATTCCCCGTGGCCGTGGAGGAGGGCGGCGGTCCGGAAGGCGCAGAAGCCACCCTGGCAGGGCCCCATGCCGATGCGGAGGACCCGGCGCAGATCGTCGATCTGACCCTTGGGATGGTGCCGTGCCGCCTCCAGTACGTCGGCCTGTGACACCAGCTCGCATTCGCAGACCATGGGGTTGTCGGCCGGCCCCTTCTCGAAGTCCGCCTGGTGGTCCGGCAACCGGTAGTAGTTGTGGCCGGTGCTCCCGGGCAGCGGGGTTTCCGCGGTCGTGCAGCTCCTCTCCACCCCCAGCTCCGCGCATGCGGCATCGACGGTGTCCTTGGCCATCAGCCGGAAGGTCGTCAGCTTGCCGCCCGCGATCGAGATCAGACCGCCCAGAGCATCCCGTTGGGCGTGCCGTATCACGCTGTGGGAACGGCTCACCTCGCGGTCGTCACCCACGGCGGCGGTCTTGGGGAGGAGCGGGCGCGCCCCGGACCAGACGCGGAGAGCCCGAGACCGGCTGAAGCCGGGGAGGAGGACATCGCCCGCCGCCATCATCGAGGCCACCTCCTCCGCCGTGGCGTCGATGTCGTCCGGATCCTCGACGGGGGTGTCGGTGGTGCCGATCACGCTCACGCTGTGGCTGGGCACCACGATGTCGCCGTCTCCGGTCATGTGGCAGCGGTTGACCACGCAGTTGGCGATCCTGTGGTTGATCGCCACCATCACTCCCTTGCCGGGCCGGACCGCGACCTCGCAGCCGGCCATCTGCGCCACCCGCCCGCTCCAGGCCCCGGCGGCGTTGATCACGCACTGGGCTCGGACCTCGAACTCGTCGCCGGAGCGCAGGTCATGGAGACGGGCGCCTGTCACCCGGTCACCGTCGCGGAGGATGGCCGTGACCGGGTGGTAGGGAAGGATCCGGGCTCCCAACTGCTCGGCTCCCTGGGCGCAGCTCCAGACCAGCTTCCAGCTGTCGATGCTGCCGTCGTTCACCGCGAAGGCCCGCCGCAGCGCCGGGGTCAGCCGGGGCTCACGGCGCAGAGCCTCGGACGGGGAGATCTCCTCCACCGGAACCTCCGCGGTCGGGCATGCGGCGAGGAAACGGTCGGCGTAGTCGAGGTCGTCGAGCGGGGTGGTCACGAAGAGCCCGCCCGTGTCCTCGATGGCCGCGCTCGCCACGCGGCGCAGGATCACGTTCTCCCGGGCGCACTCGCGCGCACCGGCAGGGTCGCGCACCACGTAACGGCCACCGGAGTGGAGAAGACCGTGGAAGCGGCCCGCGGTACCGGTGGCAAGGTCACCCCGGTCGGCCAGGATGACCTGGAAACCGCGCAGCGCGGCGTCCCAGGCCACCCCGGCCCCCGTGGAACCGCCCCCGATCACCAGCAGCTGGCACTCGAGAGCTTCAGTCATGGTTCCCGGTTCAGTCCGATTGCCTGCCGATCACTCGACCCAGTCGAAGGTGCGAGTGACCGCCTTCTTCCAGAGCTTGTACTGGGTCTCCCGCTCCTTGGCGTCCATCTTGGGCTCCCAGGTGCGGTCCACCTGCCAGTTCTTGCGGAGCTCCTCGACCTCTTTCCAGAAGCCCACCGCGAGCCCGGCGGCATACGCGGCGCCGAGGGCCGTGGTCTCGGCCACCTTGGGCCGGATGACCGGAACGCCCAGCACGTCTGCCTGGAACTGCATGAGCAGCTCGTTGAAGACCATGCCGCCGTCGACCTTGAGCGCGGTCAGGGCCACGCCCGAGTCGGCGTTCATGGCGTCGAGCACTTCGCGGGTCTGCCAGGCGGTTGCCTCCAGCACCGCGCGGGCGATGTGGCCCTTGGTGACGTAGCGGGTGAGGCCGGCGATGACACCTCTCGCGTCGCTCTTCCAGTAGGGGGCGAAGAGCCCCGAGAAGGCGGGCACGAAGTAAGCGCCACCGTTGTCGTCGACGGTCTTGGCCAGCGTCTCGATGTCGGCCGAGGTGCTGATCAGTCCCAGGTTGTCCCGCATCCACTGCACCAGGGCGCCGGTGATCGCGATCGAGCCCTCGAGGCAGTACACGGCCGGCTGCGAGCCGATCTTGTACCCGAGGGTGGTCAGCAGGCCGTTCTTGGACTGGACCGGCTTCGTGCCCGTGTTGAGGAGCATGAAGTTGCCGGTGCCGTAGGTGTTCTTGGCCTCGCCGACCGAGTAGCAGGTCTGGCCGAAGATGGCCGCCTGCTGGTCACCCAGGTCGCCCGCAACGGGAATGCCCAGCAGCGGGTCGACGCACTTGCCGTAAACCTCGCTGGAGGGACGGATCTGGGGGAGCATCGCCTTGGGGATGCCCATGATCTTGAGAATCTCCGGATCCCAGTCCAAGGTCTCCAGGTTCATCAGCATGGTGCGGCTGGCGTTGGTCACGTCGGTCACGTGGAGGCCGCCGTTGACCCCACCGGTGAGGTTCCAGATGAGCCAGCTGTCGATGTTGCCGAAGGCCAGGTCCCCGGCCTCTGCCTTGGCACGCAGCCCCGGCACGTTCTCCAGCAGCCACACGACCTTGGGGCCGGAGAAGTAGGTGGCCAGGGGCAGGCCGACCTTGGCCCGGAAGCGGTCCTGACCGCCGTCCTTGGCCAGCTCGTTGCAGATGGCATCGGTGCGCGTGTCCTGCCAGACGATGGCGTTGTGCACCGGCTTGCCGGTCTTCTTGTCCCAGACCACCGCGGTCTCGCGCTGGTTGGTGATGCCCACCGCGGCCAGGTCCGAGGCCTTGAGGCCGGTCTTCTGCAGAGCGACCCGGATGACTTCCTTCGAGCGCTCCCAGATCTCCAGAGCGTCGTGCTCGACCCAGCCCGGCTTCGGGAAGATCTGCTCGTGCTCTTTCTGGTCGATGCCGACCACCCCTCCGGAGTGGTTGAAGATCATGAAGCGGGTGCTGGTCGTTCCCTGGTCCAGCGCCCCTACGTATTCAGCCATATCGTTCTCCTTACTCCCAGCTCACGTATCAGCCGTGAATGCCTGTCGGGCCGCCCGGACCAGCAGCCAGGATGAGGTCGCCCCCGGGTCCTGATGCCCGGCGCTGCGCTCTCCCAGATAGCTGGCCCGGCCCTTCCGCGCCACCAGCGGGATGGTGGCCTGCATGCCCTGCTCGGCCGCCTGCTCGCAGGCGACCAGTGCCGCCTCGAGCGTGGCGCCATCCAGCGCCGCCTCGCGCAGCGAGTCGGCGGCCGGTTGCAGGGCGTCGATCATGGTCTTATCCCCGGGCTGGGCCTTGCCCCGCGCCCGCACCGCCTGAACGGCGGCATCGAAGGCCTGGCTCCACTCCTGTGCCGAAAGCTCGGTCTTGCCCGTGACGGCGGTGCCCAGCCCCAAGAAGACGGTGCCGTAGAGAGGCCCACTGGCTCCGCCCACGGTCGAGATCAGAGTCATCGCGGTGGTCTTGAAGAGCTGCGACAGGTCGGCCCCCTCCAGGGAGCCGACCTTCGCCAGCACTGCCTGCATGCCTCGGTCCATGTTGGTCCCGTGGTCGGCGTCGCCGATCTCCGAGTCCAACTGGGTCAGGTATGCCTTGTTCTCGGCTATGGCAGCGGCGAAGCCTTGCACGAAGGCAAGTCCCTGCTGATACGTGACGACCATCGTCGCTGCCCTCTAACCGATCTCTTCTGCTGCTCAGACTCCCCAGCGCAGTCCTGGGGTGTTGACGGGGGCGTCCCACAGCTTGGTCATCTCATCGTCGAGACGGAGCAAGGTGATGGAGCAGCCCGCCATCTCCAAGGAGGTGATGTAGGGGCCGATCAGCTTGCGCCCGATCTTCACGCCCACGCCGTCCAGGTAGCGCGCGAGCGCCCGATAGACGATGTAGAGCTCGATGAGTGGGGTGCCGCCCATGCCGTTGACGAACGCCAGAACCGAATCGCCCCGCTTGAACGGCAGGTCCTCGACGATCGGGCGGGTCAGCATCTCCACGACCTCGTCGGCGCTCGCCAGCGCGCGGCGCTCGCGGCCCGGCTCACCGTGGATGCCGATCCCGATCTCCATCTCCTGCTCGCCCAGGTCGAAGGTCGGCTTGCCGGCCGCGGGCACGGTGCAGGAGGTCAGGGCCATGCCCATGCTCCGCCCGTTCGCGTTGACCCTGCGGCACTGCTCGGCGACGTCCTTGAGCGACGCATGCGTCTCCGCCGCGGCTCCGCAGATCTTCTCTGCGAGCACCGTGGTGCCGACGCCGCGCCGCCCGGCGGTGTACAGGCTGTCCTGGACCGCCACGTCGTCGTTGATGACGACCGCCTCCACTTCGATGTCGTCGGCCTTGGCAAGATCCGCGGCCATCTCGAAGTTGAGGATGTCACCGGTGTAGTTCTTGACGATATGAAGCACGCCGGCGCCGCCGCTGACCGCCTTGGTGGCCTCCAGGATCTGGTCGGGGGTCGGCGAGGTGAAGACCTCACCCGGGCAGGCCGCATCCAGCATGCCCATCCCCACGAAGCCCCCGTGCATCGGCTCGTGCCCCGAGCCTCCGCCGGAGACGAGGGCCACCTTGCCGCTGACCGGTGCGTCGGCCCGCACCACGTAGTTGGGTGCGAAGTGCACCCGTACGAGGTCGGAATGAGCGGCGACGATGCCTTCCAGCTCCTCTTTGACAACGTCCTCGACGCGGTTGATCAGCTTCTTCATGATCGTTGCCCGCTACGCCCGGTCGGGCCGAACGTTGGCCTCGGAGCGGCCAACCTCCTCCGGCACTGCATCGGCCGCACCGGTCCGCGACTTGCGGGCGTGCAGCACGTCACCGACGAAGAAGTCGTAGACGATGGCACCGACACAACCGCCGACGAGCGGACCGAGGATCGGAATCCAGAAGTAGTCGCTGAACGAGAAGCCCGCGTGGTTGTTGAAGGTCCCGGGCAGGGCCACCTGGCCGTAACCCGCGATGAACGCGAAGAGGCGTGGCCCGAAGTCACGGGCGGGGTTGATCGCGTACCCGGTGTTGGCTCCGAACGAGGTGCCGACCGCGAAGACCACGAAGCCGACGATGAGTGGCCCGAGGTTGCTGGTCGGCGCTGAGTTGCGCGAGTCGGTCACCGCGAAGATGCCGAGCACCAGCAGGCCGGTGCCCACCGCCTCATCGAGGAACGGTCCCCCGATGCTCCCGTGGAAGTAGGCGGCTGGGAAGGTCGCGAAGATCGAGTAGGTGGCCAGCGCGTTGCCCGCCGAGGGGACCAGGTGTGCGGCGGTGTTGTAGGCGGCGATGGCGTCGTGGTAGACCCACATCACCAATGCCGCGCCCACGAAGGCCCCGACGATTTGAGCGATCCAGTAGGGGACCACGCTCATCCAGGGGAAGCGACGCCTGAACGCCAGGGCCAGGGTCACCGCCGGGTTGAGGTGGGCGCCGCTCACGCCGCCGGCGACGTAGACGCCGATCATGACGGCGAACGCCCATCCGAGGGTGATCAGCAGCCAGTCGCCGGCGGCCATGAAGATGGTCGTGGACGTGGCGGCCCTGCCCGAGCCAGGGAGGGCGGCGACCGCCATGGCGACAACCCCGTCTCCGAAGGCGACCAGGGTCAACGTCCCGATGAACTCCGCCGATAACTCGCCCCACAGGCCGTGCAGACCGAATGTCTGCCGGCCCGCGCCGTGTATCGGTCGATACTCGTCAGCCATGCCAAACCCTCCAATTGATCCAAGCGAAAACTTGGTTCACCAGTGGAAAACGGGCAGCGCTCCCGCGCCCGTCGCACGACACAGCCCTCATGCGCCTGATCCTCCCTTCGCGAACCTCCGCCCCTCCCCTGGGGGCGGTTGGGGTTCGGCTGGCCTAGACGCGTTGGCCATTATCCGGTAGCGTTGGGCATTGTCAACCCACTTCTCAGAATGCCCCACCGATCAGGTAGGGTACCCAGATGCCGCGGCCGATTCAATCGATTCAACGCGCCGCGCAGGTCATGCACCTGCTCTCCGGGCGGGCTCGCCGTCTCAGCCTGATCGAGCTGTCCGCCCAGATGGGCCTGCCCAAAGGAACGGTCTTCGGGATCCTGCGCACCCTCCAGCAGGTCGGGTTCGTCGAGAAGGACCCGGACTCGGGGAAGTACCAGCTCGGAGCGGCGCTGCTCCACCTCGGCAGCACCTACCTGGACGGCAACGAGCTGCGCTCCCGGGCGCTCAACTGGGCAGACTCGCTGGCCGCTCGCAGCAACGAGACGGTGCGGATCGGCACTCTTCACGACGGCCGGGTGCTGGTCGTCCACCACGTCTTCCGCCCCGATGACAGCTACCAGGTGCTGCAGGTCGGCTCGCTGCTGCCCCTCCACGCGACCGCGCTGGGCAAGGCATTGCTCGCCGCCAACCCCTACGTGCTCGCCGAGCTGGGCGGGGAGGAGCTGACCCGCTTCACCCCCTCCACGATCACCGACGGCAAACAGCTGACCGCCGCGCTCAAGGAGGTCAAGAAGCGCGGCTGGGCCGCCGACATCGGGGAGCTGGTCGACGGCCAGGGCTCGGTCGCCGCTCCGATCACCGACCGCAGCGAACACACCGTGGGTTCCATCGCCATCTCGGGGCCGATCGAACGGCTGTGCGACTCGGAGCAGCCTCGCAGCGATCTGGTCGCGTACGTGCGCGAGTCGGCGCGGGCGATCTCCCGCGACCTGGGGGCGATCCCGTGGTAGCCGCGCTGCGCGCGCCGTGGGCACCGGCCTGGGCGCTTGACAGCGCATCGACCAGCCCGGAGACTGGGCACCATCGTGGGGATGAGCGGGCCGGTGTGACAGCGTCTGCCACGGCTCCGTTGGCACCGTCCTCGGGGGGAGAGGCTGGGAAGGGGGTGGCCGGGTGACGGGCGCCTACGTGGCATCCATCGACCAGGGGAGCGCGTCGTCGCGCTGCCTCCTGTTCGACGACCGGGGCAGGATCGTGTCGGTGGCTCAGAAGGAGCACCGGCAGCTCTTCCCGCGGCCCGGATGGGTCGAGCAGGATGCGGAGGAGATCCTCGGCAACGTGCTCCAGGTGGTGCCGGATGCCCTGGAGAAGGCCGGGCTCAAGCTCACCGACCTGGTCGCCCTGGGCATCGCCAACCAGCGGGAGACCACCCTGGTCTGGGACCGCCGCAGCGGCCGGCCGATCTACAACGCGATCAGCTGGCAGGACACCCGCACCGACAAGATCGTCAACCGCCTCGCCACCGAGGGGGGGAAGGACCGCTTCCGGGCCAAGACCGGGCTCCCCCTCACGACCTACTTCTCGGGGCCGAAGATCCAGTGGATCCTCGACCACGTGGAGGGGTCTCGGGAGCGAGCCGAGCGGGGCGATGTGCTGTTCGGGACCATGGACACCTGGTTGATCTGGAATCTCACCGGCCGCCACGTGACCGACGTCACCAACGCCAGCCGGACCATGCTCATGGACCTCCGGTCGCTGGACTGGGACGGCGAGCTGCTCGAAGCGATGAAGGTGCCCCGGGCGATGCTGCCGGAGATCCATGCCTCCTCGGAGCCGTACGGTGAGGCCGGCGCGCCGCTCCGTGGCCTGCCGGTCGCCGCCGCCTTGGGGGATCAGCAGGCGGCGCTCTTCGGCCAGACCTGTTTCGCGGCCGGGGAGGGCAAGTGCACTTACGGCACCGGCAGCTTCCTGCTCCTCAACACGGGAGAACGGCTGGTGGAGTCCACCCACGGGCTGCTCACCACCGTGGGCTGCCGGATCGCCGGGGCGCCGCCGACGTACGCGCTCGAGGGCTCCATCGCGGTCACGGGAGCTCTGGTGCAGTGGCTGCGCGACAAGCTGGGCATGATCTCCAGCGCCGCCGAGATCGAGACCCTCGCACGGACCGTGGACGACAGCGGGGGGGTCTACGTGGTGCCGGCCTTCTCCGGCCTCTTTGCGCCCCATTGGCGCTCTGACGCGCGTGGCGTGATCGCCGGCCTCACCGGTTTCACCACCAAGGGCCACCTGGCCCGGGCGGTGCTGGAGGCGACGGCGTGGCAGACCCGTGAGGTCATCGAGGCCATGAACAGCGACGCAGGGACCGTGCTCCGCGTGCTCCGGGCCGACGGCGGTATGACCGCCGACAACCTGATGATGCAGCTCCTCGCCGACTCCCTCGGTGTACCGGTCGTCCGGCCGATCGTCTCCGAGACGGTGTCCCTGGGCGCCGCCTACGCCGCCGGTCTCGCCGTCGGCTTCTGGCCGGATGTGGAGAGTCTCCGTGCCAACTGGCACAAGGCCGCGGAATGGCTCCCCAGGCTCGACCCCGAGACCCGTGAGCGGCGCTTCCGGAAGTGGAAGAAGGCGGTCGCGCGCAGCCTCGAGTGGGTGGACGACGACGACGAATGAGGCGTGACATGGGGCTGCGGATCGCCCACATCCGCGCCTGGTCCTGACCTCAGCCCTCGCTTGACGCGAGGTCACCCCGGAGCGGCTTGCATCTGGGCGTCCCTGGATCGATAATCTGTGCGTCGGTGAGCATTTGCTCACGGGTGCATGAGTTACGGGGTGGCGGGAGCGTGCGGGAGGAGTTGCGCGAGGAGTTGCGCGAGGACGAGTACGAGCTGCTCGCCCGGCTGGCTCAGCGGTACTACGTGGACGAGCGCACTCAGGAGGAGATCGCCCACGAGTTTGCCCTCTCCCGGCCCAAGGTCCAGCGCCTGCTGGACCGTGCGCGCCGCTCCGGGGTCGTCGCCATCCACATCCAGGCCCCTCCGTGGCTGCGGCTGGAGCTCGAGAGCCAGCTCCGTGAGACCTTCGGTCTGACCGACGCGATCGTCTGCTCGGCGCGCGCCGACCCGTTGGCGGAGCGCGAGGCTGTCGCCCAGCGCGCCGCGAGCTACCTGGAGCGGCGTCTCCATGACGGCTGCGTGGTGGCCGTGAGCCACGGGCGCGCGGTCGGCGAGGTGCCCCGGTTCTTCCGGCCGAGCAGCCGTCTGGACGTCACCTTCGTGAGCGCCATGGGGGGCTCCCCGGGCGTGGCGGCGCCGACCAACCCGAACGAGATCTGCCGCGCCCTCGCCGCCGGCTGTGGGGGAGAGGCGGTGAGCCTGTACGCACCCGCCTACGTGGAGAGTGTCGAGATCCGGGACCAGCTGCTCGCCCAGGAGGCGATCGCCCAGACCCTGGACCGGGCCGCGCAGGCGACGGTGGCCCTGGTCGGCATCGGGGGCACCGACGACGGCTGCACGATGGTGAGGTCGGGTTGTCTGACCACCGACGAGATCGCCTGGCTGCGCAGCCAGGGGGCGGTCGGGGACGTCCTGGGGAACTACGTCGACATCGACGGACGCTCTGTCGCCTCACCGCACCAGGAGCGGCTGCTCGCCCTGACCGTCGATCACCTGCGCCGCGTGGAGACGGTGGTGGCGGTGGTCAGCGAACCCGAGAAGCCGCGGGCGATCCTCGGGATGCTGCGCGCCGGGGTGATCGGTGTCCTGGTTGTGGATGAGGGCAACGCGCGGGCAGTTCTTGACCTCGCGGCCCATGAACCGGCGATGGCGGGTCGGGCTGGCGACGGCCCCCGGCCATTCCAACGGGAGGTGTAGATATGCCTGTCGTCACCACCAAATCCATTCTCCAGCGAGCCTTCCAGGAGAGGTACGGCGTGGCGGCGATCAACGTCGTCAACGACCTCTCCATGGAGGCGGTGCTGACGGCCGCGGAGGAGTTGCGGGCTCCGGTGATCGTCCAGACCTCGGTCAAGCACGTGGTGATGACCGGGGTTGGCGTCATGTACGCGATGTGGCGGGAGATGACCGAGAAGATCACGGTCCCGGTCGCACTCCATCTCGATCACTGCCCCGATCGGGCCCTCATCAGCGAATGCCTGGCGATGGGCTGGAACTCCGTCCTCTTCGACGCGAGCAAGCTGTCCGTCGAGGAGAACATGCGTCAGTGCGTCGAGGTGGTCGAGGAGGCGCGCCGTCATGGGGCTGACGTCGAGGGTGAGATCGAGGGCTTCAAGCGGACCGAGGAGATGACCGGCGACGAGGCGGAGCACGTCCAGTCGCTGAAGACGGTGGTCGACTTCGTACGCACCACCGGGGTCGACGTCTTCGCCCCGGCGATCGGCAACGCCCACGGCGTCTACGCGGCCACCCCTCACCTCGACAGCCAGCGCGTCAGCGACATCGTCGAGGCCACCGGCATCCCGGTCGCCCTCCACGGCGGGACGGGCATGACGGCGGAGCAGTTCAGTGACCTGATCGGCCGGGGCTGCGCCAAGGTGAACATCTCGACCGCTCTGAAGATCGCCTTCATGAAGTCCGGCTACGAGTACATGAGCGCCCACCCCGGTGTCTACGACCCGCCCGCCATCTTCACGGCGCAGCGGACCGCCGTGATGGAGATGGCGAAGTACCACATCCGGCTCTTCGGGAGCGAGGGGAAGGCCTGGGCGTGAGCGCCATCCTCTTCGACTGCGACGGCGTGCTCGCCGACACCGAGCGGTACGGCCACCTGCCGGCCTTCAACCAGACCTTCGCCGAGGTCGGCGTGCCGCTGCATTGGTCGGAGGAGCAGTACGGGCATAAGCTGGAGATCGCCGGCGGCAAGGAGCGGATGGCGAGCGAGCTTTCGCCGGAGTTTGTCCGCACCCACCACCTGCCTGACGATCCGGAGGGCAGAGCCGCGCTGCTCGGCGCGTGGCACAAACGCAAGACCCAGATCTACACGGAGATGGTGGCCGCCGGAAAGCTGCCGCCGCGGCCGGGCATCCGGCGGATCATCGGTGAGGCTCAGGATGCGGGATGGAGGCTGGCGGTGGCGTCGACGTCGGCGGAGCCGTCGGTGCGAGCCATCCTGGATCAGGCGGCGGGTCCGGAGCGCGCGGCGCGCTTCGATGTCCTGCTCGCCGGCGACTGTGTCCCCCGCAAGAAGCCAGCTCCCGACATCTACCTCCTGGCCATCGAGAAGCTGGGCACGGCGGCGGATCGGGTGCTCGTCATCGAGGATTCGCGCAACGGCCTCGAGGCGGCGCGTGGCGCTGGTCTGCGCTGTCTCATCACCGTCAACGGTTACACGGCCCACGAGGACTTCAGCGAGGCGGTGCTGGTGGTCTCGTCACTGGGCGACCCCGGGGGAGAGAGGAGCGTGGTGATCGCCAATCGGAGCAGTTCACGCCCAGGCGACTTCGTCGCACTGACCGACCTGGAGGCCTGCCTGGGGGGATAGCGACGCAGAGATATCAGGAAGCAGAGGAGCACACAGGATGGCGGCGAGCGCAATCGATGACGTCGATCTTGTTCTGAGGACGATGGCCAAGACCATCGTTGACAATGCCGTTTACTTCGCTGAGCTCGACAGCGTGGTGGGGGACGGCGACTTCGGTTACTCACTCCGGAACGGCTTCGAGGTGGTGGTCAGCGACTACGACACCTTCGACCGGAGCAGCGTGGGCGCGGTCCTCAAGAAGGTGGGCTTCGTGCTCTCCGGCAAGGTGGGTGGGGTCAGCGGTCCGATCTGGGGCACGGCGTTCCTGCGGGCGTCGCAGGCGGCCGGTGACAAGACCGAGCTCACCGCCGCCGACGTGATCGCCATCCTCCGCGCCGCCGTCGCGGGCATCATGCACCGCGGAGGGGCGTCGCTCGGGGACAAGACGCTCCTCGATGCCCTGGTACCTGCGATCGACACGTTGGAGGCCGGACTGGCCCGTCCCGAGGCTGCGCAGGACCACGGGAGCGCGGCGCTCCAGGAGGCGGCGGAGGAGGCCGTCCGGGCCGCCGAGGCCACCAAGCCGATGCTGGCGCTGCGCGGCCGTGCGGCCTACACCGGGGAGCGGAGCATCGGTTCGGTCGACGCCGGGGCCACCGCCGTCGGCGTCATCTTGCAAAGCGTCAGCGCGGCTTGGCGCGAGAAATACGCTCGGAAGGAGACTGGCAGATGAAGAAGTTCGTCAACGACCCGAGGCAATTCGTGCCCGAGATGCTGGAGGGCATCCACCTGGCGAGCGGCGGGAGGCTCAAGTACGAGCCCAAGTACAACCTCATCTACCGCGCCGACATGCCCCAGGCGAACAAGGTCTCGATCATCCAGGGATCCGGCTCCGGCCACGAGCCGGCCCACACCATGATCGTGGGCAAGGGCATGCTCGACGCGGCCTGTCCCGGTGACGTCTTCGCCGGGCCGCCCGTCGAGTTCGTGTACGAGACCACCAAGCTGATGAACTCGCCCATGGGGGTTCTCCACCTCGTCAACAA
This sequence comes from Candidatus Dormibacteria bacterium, assembly GCA_050012735.1. GTDB lineage: Bacteria > Chloroflexota > Dormibacteria > Aeolococcales > Aeolococcaceae > Changshengia. The sequence continues at coordinate 86,709 of JBEKGP010000001.1, read as the reverse complement.
CTACACCGGCGACCGGCTCGCCTTCGAGCAGGGCCGGGAGATGTGCGAGATGGACGGCATCAAGGTGGCAACGCTGCTCGTCAACGACGACGTGGCCGTCAAGGACTCGACCTGGACGGTGGGACGGCGCGGCGTGGCCGGCAACTTCTTTGTCATCAAAGCGGTGGGTGCGGCCTCCGAGAAGGGCGCGTCGCTCGAGGAGCTGGTGCGCATCGGCAATGAGATCATCGCCAACGTGAGGACGCTGGGAATCGCGCTCAGCTCCTGCACCCCGCCGGTCAAGGGAGCACCGCTGTTCGAGATCGCCGACGACGAGATGGAGGTCGGCATCGGCATCCACGGTGAGCCGGGCCGCCAGCGCACCAGGCTGGTCTCGGCCACCGAGATCGTCGACATCATGCTCAACGCCGTGGTGCCCGACCTCCCCTTCAAGAGCGGTGACGAGGTCGCCCTCATGATCAACGGGCTGGGCGGCACGACGATTGGCGAGCTCTACCTGCTCTACGGCATCGCGCACAAGAAGCTCGCGGCTCAGGGCATCAAGGTCTTCCGCAGCTACGTGAACGAGTACTGCACCTCGCTCGAGATGGCGGGTGCGTCGCTCACCCTGCTCAAGGTGAACGAGGAGATCAAGGGATTGCTGAACGAGCCGGCCGAGGTGTCGATCAGGGTCTTCTGATCGGCAGGAGCTCGCGGGATCCCGCGCCCGGGTTTGCCCTCACCGGCAGCCCGGGCGGCGGGGTCCCCTCCGGACCCGCACGGGGAGGGGAGAGGCTCCCTCGACGGGCGAGCTGGGAAATGGGTCGTGCCGTGTGCCGCCGCCGCAGGCGCGATGCGCAGGTGGCCCGGGGCGGCGTGGCCGTCAGGCGGTGGGGGCGGAGTGGCTCGTCTCGGGGTCACCCACCGCAGGCTCGACCCCTCGGATGAGCCGGTCGATGTTCTCCCGATGCCGAAAGATCACCACCGCGACCCCGGGCAGCGCCAGCGCGAGGCCGGCGGGGTCACGGCGGCGCAGTCCCAGGGCCAGCGCGGCGAGGCCTCCGGCGATGCTTCCGGAGAGCGAGAGCACGGATGTCTTGCGGGTCACGGCGAGGGCGCCGACGCCTGCGATCAGGGAGACCCCGGCGACCGGAGGGGTGATCACGCTGGCGGCACCGAAGAGGGTGGCGGAGCTCTTCCCGCCCCGGAAACCGACGAACACCGGCCACGAGTGCCCGATCACCGCTCCCAGGCCCGCGGCCGCGCCCCCGGCGCGATCCCCGGTGAGGGCCTGGCCGAGGCGGGCCGCCGCGGCGCCCTTGCCGATGTCGAGGGTCAGAGTGATCGCGGCGGGGCCGCGCCCGGCGGTGCGCAGGACGTTGGCCATGCCCATGCTGTGGCTGCCGTGCTCCCGGACGTCGATGCCACGGCTCAGGCGTCCGACCAGGACCCCCGACGGGATCGATCCGATCGCATAGCCGAGAGCGGCGGAGGCGGCGAGGCGTGCGATGCGATGCATGGGAACGGAGTTTGCCACGAATGCGCCGGGCCGATGCGCCGTTTGGGCGAGGCCCGCTTCCCCGGGTGGCCGCTCCGGTGCCATCGGGCGGAATCGGGAGGCCGCGCCCGGCCCCGCCGGCGAGCTGGCGAGGCGCTCCGGGGCTCCGCTACACTGGGCGTGGACCCGTCGGGGAGTAGCTCAGATGGTTAGAGTACTGGTCTGGGGGACCAGGGGTCCGCGGTTCGAGTCCGCGCTCCCCGACAGCCGCGCAGGTGGACAGCGCGCCACCATTGGGCGGAGATGAAGCGGGCCGACGGCCGCGCGGGATGCCCGTTGTCCGGTCAGCCCTTCTCCCGCGGCGAATCGTCGGCGGCAACGACGTTCAGCGCGGTTCCCGACAGGAAGCTCTCGATGTTGAGGGCCGTGACGTCCAGGATGCGGTCGATCGCCTCTCGGCTGTACCAGGCCATGTGCGGGGTGAGGATCACATTCTCATGCCGGGCCAGAGCGTGCCCGGTGAGCAGCTGGCGCATCCGTTCCTCAGTCTCGGGAATGTGGAACATCTGCCGCTCTTCCATGAGCAGCTCCTCGCCCTCGATGACGTCCAGACCGGCACCTCCCAGGCGGCCGCTGTCGAGCGCTTCCAGGAGCGCGGCCGTGTCCACCAGCGCCCCCCGCGCGGTGTTGATGAGCAGCGCTCCGGGTTTCATCATCATCAGACGGTCCCGGTCGATGAGGTGATGCGTCTCCGGTCGGTAGGGGACGTGCAGGCTGATGACGTCCGCAGTTGTCAGCAGCTCGTCGAGCGAGACGTAGCGGAACCCCAGCACCTCGGCGAGCATGGGCTGGGGGTGCGCGTCATAGGCGAGCACCTCCATGCCGAAAGCGCGGCCCATGCGGATGACATGGAGGCCGATGTTGCCGGCACCGACCACCCCCAAGGTCTTGGAGCGCAGGTCGGAACCCATGAGGCCGCCCAGCGAGAAATCTCCGTGCGAGATGCGCCGGGTCACGACCCCGAGGCGCCGGGAGAGGGCGAGGATGAGGCTGAAGGCGTGCTCGGCGACCGTGTTCTCACCGTAGGTGGGGACGTTCGAGACGGTGATGCCACGCTCCCGGCAGGCAGCGAGGTCGATGTGGTCGTACCCGGTCGAGCGGGTGGCGACCAGCCGTACCTTGGCCATGCTCTCGATGACGGAGCGGCTCACCTGGGAGCGGATGAAGACCGATACAACGGTCACCTCGCCCACCTGATCAACGGTCTGGTCGGAGAGCGCCTGCTCGACGAATCGGCAGCCCACGCCCGGGAGGGCGTCGCGTAGGCGGCTGTCCTGGCCGGCCTCGGCCTCGAACACGACTACGGAAGCCTTCTCATCCATGACGACGAGCGCAGCATAGAAGAAGACTCGCCTGGCCAGTTCCGGGGGAGGAGGTCACTGATCTCGCTCAGTCGAGCTTGTCAGGGAAGACGTTGGGTGCAGCCACACCGGGAGGGGTGGTCGCCTCCCCATGTTCCCGGATGTAGCTCTGGAGTGCCTCGGCGAGGAATCCCGCCAAGCCCTCGTCGCCAGCCAGCTGCTCGGCCCTGTCCCAGAGGGCCACGTCGTCATCGTCAACGTAGATGTCGCGCCTGGGTGCCATGTGTGCCTCCTTCGGTGGGGCCCTACCCGCATCGGATTCTGGTCCGCCTGCGGCATCTGTCAATGGTCCCGGAGCTGGAGAGGTGGCGAATCCGGCTCAGGCGCGGATGAGGGCGTGCTGGATCGCCTGCGCCACCGCTCCCATGAGCTCCGAGCGGAGGCCGAGTTGAGCGATCCGGATGTCGACGGCCTGGGCGGCCGGAGCGAGCGCATAGCGGTGAACGGATTCCTGGACACCGCTCAGAAGAGGTTGGCCGCTGGTCGCCAGCTCGCCGCCCAGGATGATGGCGGCAGGGTTCAGGAAGGTGCACAGATCGGCGAGAACGCGCCCGAGGACCCTGCCGTTCTCGGTGAGGATGCGAGCGGCGACCGGAGTGACACTGATAGCGGCGAGAGAGCCGCCGGCCCTGTGGGCCAGACCCGGGAGGCGGAGCTCGTCGAACTCCCGGTGCACCTCGGCGATGGACACGACGGTCTCCAGGCAGCCGAGGTTGCCGCAACGGCACAGGCCGCGGGCGCCGGCCAGCTGGACGTGGCCGATCTCCCCGGCTGCCCCGGTTGCGCCCCGGTACACCTGCCCGTTCAGCACCAGCCCGGCGCCGATACCGTGCGAAGCCTTGACGTAGATGAAGTCACGGCATCCGCGAGCGGCACCGAAGCGGCGTTCGCCGTGAGCCCCCATCTCGGCGTCGTTGCTCACCTGCACCGGCCGGCCGATCCGGCGGGCGAGCTCCTCTCCGGCGTCGAGACCGGCCCACGTGGGGTGGTCGCCGAGTGGAGAGGTCCGCCCGGTGGTGAGGTCCAGAGGGCAGGGGATGCCTGCCGCGATGCCGAGGACGTCGGTCATCAGCATCTCGTGATCGGCGACGAGACTCTGGACGAGCTGCGCGGCGGCGTCCAGGGCAGCCCCGGATCGGTCATCGACGTCGAACGTCTCGCGCTGCTCGGCCAGCACCTGACCGTCGGTCTGCGCGATGGCGACCGCGATGTGGGTGTGACCGATGTCGATGCCCATCACCACCCCCCGGGGTGTCACCGGCACCAGCAGCGTCGAGGGGCGTCCCCGGGGGCCCCGCGGACTGCGCACGTCACCCGGTTGCTCGACGACCAGCTCGGCGGCCAGGAGGTCCTGAACCCCTTCGGCGACGGCGCTTCGGGATAGTCCGGTAGTACTACTTAAGTAGACGCGCGCGACACCCTCCGGATGATTGGTCAGGACATCCAGCAGCTGCTTCCTGGAGCGCTGCCGGCGAGCGGAGGGAGGCAAGGACACGCTCAGCCCCTGATTAGATCGGTCAATGGATAAAATTGTAGGACACGAATCACCCTAGCGGGGCCGTGAGGGGCGCTGTCCTGGCGATCGTGGCGGCCGTTTCACGGGCCTGCCTGTGGGACCAGCCGGTCGGCGTGGCGAGGCCTGCCCCCACGGGTGGAGCCGCGTCTCCAAGGTGGGATCCTCCGGTTAGCGGATTAGGACAGCGGGGTTGCGACAGGGTCATGCCATCTGTGGCATTGACGTCACCCCAGCCGCTGAGGTCCCTGGTATTCAATCTCTCGAATCCGTCATGGCCGCGCGCATCAAGTGCGCATGACGGAGCCTGGAGCCAAACCAGATGCCGCTGCGTGTCGCCCGTCTCATCGTCCGGCAACTGATCGTGCTCAGCCACCGTTTCTTCATCCGGCTGCTCGCCCCCACTCTGGTCGCCACGGTCGGGGTCATGGCCATCGTCGTGTACGTCATCACCTCCAGCTCCGCCGGCGCACTCTCGGCGGCGACCAGCTCGCATATGGAAGACCTAGCTCGCGCGGCCAGCGCCCGTCTCGACGCCTGGGAACAGCTGGTCCAGGCCGAGCTGTCGGGCTATGCCGCGGCGCTGGAGGCGAGCCCCACGGCCTTGAGCGGCGCCGACGCCGAGCTGCAGCGCCTTTTCTTCGCCGAGAGCTCGGCCTTCACTCAGATCGACCTGGTGGACGCCCAGGGTCAGATCATCGCCTCGAGCGGCGGCAGCGCCGCCGGGGCATCCTTCGAGGGCGGTAGCTGGCTCGCGACCGCTGCCCAGCAGAGCGTGATCAGCCCGATACAGAGGCAGGGCGGGGAGCTCCAGTGGTACGCGGCCCGACCGGTCACCACCGGAAGCCTCAGCTTCAACGGCATCCTGGTCGGCGTCATCAACACGGCCCAACAGCTTGGCCCGGTGTTCCTCAGCGTGACCGACAGCACCTCGTCGTCGATCGGGCTCCAGGCGGTGGGGCCCGACCACCTCCTGATCTTCAACTCCACCATGAGCGCCGGGTCGGACGCCCAGATGATCCAGGAGGGCGCCCTCGTCGAGAGTGTGGACACCCCGGCCGTGAGCGCGGCTCTCGCCGGTAGCGGTCAACCCGGGACGGTGAGATACGGGCTGGGGAAAGCGGACACCATCTCCGGTTTCGCCCGTGACCTCCCCCTCGGCTGGGCGATCGTCGCCACCGAGCCCGCTGACGTCGCTCTGGCCTCGGTGGGCACCCAGCAGGCGATCGCCGGCCTGGCCCTGATCGGCGGCGCTGCGGTGCTCGTCCTCCTCCTCCTGCTCGTGTCGATGCGTCTCACGCAGCCGATCGGGAAGATGGCGGCGACCGCGCGTCGCATCGCCAACGGCGATCTCTCGGCACGGGTGCCGCCGGCGGGCACGGCCGAGGTGGCGACCCTGGCGGAGAGCTTCAACCTCATGGTCGAACGCCTCGGCGGCCTGGTCACCCGGGTGCAACGAACCAGCGTTCAGCTGGCGGAGTCCGCGGCCGGGCTGTCGGCGGCCTCCAGCCAGCTGGCGGCCAGCACGGCACAGCAGAGCTCGGCGGCGAGTGAGACGTCGGCGAGCATGGAGGAGCTGGCTCGCACCTCGACCCAGATCGCAGAGACGGTGGACCATGTGGCACTCCAGGCGATGGAGACGCGGGACAGCCTCGAGCACGCCCAGCAAGACATCCGCGCCAGCAGCGACCGGACCCTCACCCTGGCCAAACGCGTCCAGGAGATCACCTCCATCCTGACGGTCATCAACGACATCGCCGATCAGTCCAGCCTCCTCGCACTCAACGCCGCCATTGAGGCGGCACGCGCCGGGGACATGGGCCGTGGGTTCTCCGTCGTCGCCGACGAGGTTCGCCGCCTCGCCGAGCGGACCAAGGGACTGGCCGGTGACATCGCGGGGATCACCCAGGAGACCAGGGCGGAGACCAGCGCCACGGTGATGGCGATGGATAAGGGAGTGGCCGAGCTCGAGGGCGGCCTTCAGCTCATGGAGAAGGTCGCCGAGGCAAGCTCCCAGGTGCAGCTGGCCACTCGTGAGCAGCGCAGCGCCTCGGCCCAGGTGGTCGATGCCATGGAACAGGTGAGCGTGGCCAGCCGGCAGGTGTCAACCACAGCCCGGGAAATCGCGCTGGCGGCCGGCGGCCAGGCGACCATGGCGTCCGACCTTCGCCGGGGCGCGAGCGTCTCCGCAGACCGCCCCGACCGGGAGGGGGTCGCGGCCGAGGAGCCGGCGCAGCTTCGCATGGTCACCGAGAGGGGCACGGCGTAGCTCCCACCCGCGTGGTGTGGCATCTTGGTCGAGTGCATCGCGGCACCACGTGTACCGCCCCCTCACAGGAGCTGCCCTGGTCATGAGCGATCGACCGCCCTCCCATGCACCGTCGCGCGGACCCGACGGCCTCTCGCTGGCCGCCGCCTTCGAGGCGCTTCCCGGCCCGGTCCGGGGCCTGCTCCGCGCCTTCAAGGTCGATCCCCGGGCGCGTCACGCGTCCCCGTCGGGGATTCGCTGGGTGGCGGCGCTGATCGTCGCCAACGCCGGCTCTCTGATCTCCGACGCGGTCCTGGTCGCACTCGGGAAGTGGGTCTTCCCCTCAACGCAGAACTTCCCGCACTTCCAGTTCTCGGACTACGCCAAGCTCACCATCGTGGGCGTGACCGTCGCCTGCATCGCCTGGCCGGTGGTGACCTGGATCGCGTCCCAGCCGCGCTGGCTGTTCCTGCGGCTGGCCGTGCTGGTGACGCTCGTGCTCTGGCTGCCCGATCTCTGGATACTGGCTCACAGGGAGCCGATCCGCGGCGTGGGAGTGCTGATGCTCATGCATCTCGCCATCGCCTTGGTCACCTATCCCGCGCTGATTCGCCTGGCGCCGGAGGGACCCGTGGTCAGCCGGCGAGAGCCCTGAGGCTGGCCAGGGCCTCGTCACCCGTGCGGTCGGGGAGTGAGCACCCGGGTGCGACCACGAAACGCGTCCCGAGCTCCTCCACGAGGGCCGCAACGTGTGCCTTCGACGCCGCGTCCGCGGGACCGGCGCGATCCTCCCGGATGCCACCCATGACGAACTTGCCGGCCAGGATCCGGGCTCCCTCGCTCAAGGTCACCGAGCTCTCCACCTCGCTCCAGCCGACCGCCTGGACCGGGTATCCGACGTACCGCTCCAGGCCGCCGTCGACCGCGCCGTGAAGGTGGAGGAGGCGGAACTCGGCGCCGGCCGCTCCGCGAAGGCCGGCCAGGTCATAGGGGATACCGAGCTCGGCGTATTGATCCGAGCCGAGCACATCCTGCCCCCAGCACGAGTAGTAGACGCCGTCGGCACCCGCCGCGCAGCACGCCGCGGCCAGCTCGTTGACCACCCCGGCGAGGGCCCAGAGCACCGCGTGGGCGACGGAGCGCTCTGCCTCCGCCAGCTCGCGCAGCCCCTCCGGGCCGCACCAGAGACCGATCAGGGCAAGCGGCGAGAAGAGCGTGACCAGGAGGACGTCGTCGGTGTCCAGCTCCCGCCTCACCAGCTCCACGGTGCGCACGTACTCGGCGGCGCGTCCCACCGTCTCGATGGGGCCGAACCGGCGGAGTTGGGCGACCTGCGACCAGGACGACAGCGCGCCGTCCGCGAAGAGCAGGGGAATGTCGGGCATTAGCTTGGCCGCGGCCAGCCGGTGGTCGCGGTAGAAGCGCACCGTCCGGCGCGCCAGCTCGTGTGGCTCGTCGATCCGAAAGTGCTTCCAGAGCAGGACCGGCGGATGCTCCAGTGGTTCGGACCGGATCAGCGAGCGCAACGGGCTCTGGTCACTCGGAATGTTCATCTCTCGAATCCTAGTCATGCTGCGGCGCGTGCGCGATGGGGGAGCGGCCTGCCGCGAATGGCGCGTTGAGCTGTTGCTGCGGTCGTTGCGGGTCCTCCGACAGAGTGGGCGTCACCCGGTGCCACAGGTTTCAGAGGGCCTCGGGGTCGAGTGACCCAAAGGAGGGACCCCCGTGACCGATGTACAGGTGCAGGACCGTGTCGCCAGTGATGGGCAGAGCCCGCATCCCATCACCACCACAACGCCGATGACGCCCGTGGCGTCGTACCGAGCCGCCCCCCGCACCGCCTGGCCCCACACGTGGTCCGGGCGTTCGGTGATCAGGCTTGTCGAGCTGGCCGTCGTGGTCGCGCTGGCCTTCCTCATGCTGGACTTCGTCTTCCATGCCATCGGATCGCTCAACATCGGCTTTGCGGCGCTCACCTTCACCGTCGGCTCCTTCCTCGCCTCTCCGTTCGTGGGGATCCTGAAGACCACCTCCGCCACGCACGGAAACCTCTTCGTTTGGGCGGACGTTTTGGCCATGGCCGCGTATGCCGTGGCGGCCGTCATCGTTTCCAGCGTGGTGGCGAGGCTCAGCCGCAACGCTGCTCGCAGGGCGGCTTAGAGCTTCCGCCAGTAGGCGATCGCCGCCTTCACGGGCAAGCCACCCTCCCAGCGGAAGCGTTCCCGCCTCTGCCGGAGAAGGCGGCGGCCGGTGTCAGCTCAGGCGACCGCCCGCTTCACCAGCTTGGCTGGCGGTCTTCGCCTCGTCGGCGGCTACTCGGTGTTCCGAAACGTCAGCGAGTAGCCGCGACCAGGCCGGTTGATCAGATCGCAGGGAATGCCCAGGCGAGCCAGGATCCTGCGGACCCTGGTGACGTAGTTGCGGACCTCCTCGGGGAGCAGGGCCGCGTCCGACCACGCGTAGCTCGCGATCTGCGCCGTGGAGTAGAAGCGGTGAGGGTGCTCCAGCAGGAACTGCAGCAGCTCGAACTCGCGGGTGGTCAGCGCCGCCTCCTGACCCTTGTGGCGCACCACCCGGCCGTTGGGGTCGAGCCAGAGGCCCTGGAGCTGCCACACGCGCTGGTACCAGAGGTCGAGCCGTGCATGGTAGCCGGCCATCTGAGCCTCGATGAAGGCGACGTCAACGTCGGCGGCCCTCTGGGCCACCGGGTGCAGCTTGGGCAGCTCCCGCTTCACGCGCTCGAGGAGTCCGACCTTGAAGCGGATGAGGTCGTCGTAGATGCTCATCCAGTGGCGGGCGTCTTCCCAGTGCTCGGTCTCGAGGTTCTCGCCCTCAAGGGGGCCCCGAGCTGGCGTGTTTGGTTCGCTTGTCACCATGGTGTGGCTATAGCCTAACTCCGGAGGGAGCCCGGAAATCGGAGGCCGGCGGGGTGACCCCCGGAGACGGGCGCGGTCAGTTGCTGAACTTCTTGCGGCCCCGGGTGTATCTGAAGTTCATGGACGCCAGCCAGGCAGATCAGGACCGGCCCGACATGGTCGCGGCGTTGCGCGGGGGAGACGCCTCCATCCGCATGGAGGGCGAACCTGACCCGGCCACCGCCTCCCTGGAGCTCGCCCTCTTCTGGCGGAAGGTCTACATCGAGATCCTCACCATGGAGGAGGCCGTCTTGGCGCGCATCCACGCGCTGATGGCCGACCAGTCCTCCGAGGCCCGGCGGGAGGTCGAGCTGACCAACGTCCCCGTGGTCGTTGCCCAGGCCGACCGCTTCCGCGTGAGGTTGGGCTTCTGGGAGGAGTGCGTGCGCGCGTGGCAGAGGCCGCCCGGGTCCACCGGCGGACACGTTGCTGCCGTTGTTGCGGCCCCGGGCACAGAGTGACATCAGACGGAGCCCTGATCGAGCGGCTTCGGGGGGAGCAACCCCAAAGGAGGCCCAGGTGGTTGATACGCACGTGCAGGACCGGGTCGTGACCAGCGACGGTCCGACCTACAGCGGCGTGACGAGTACGACGCAGACCACGTCCGACCCGGTCACCGGGGCTGCGGTGCGTCGGAGCTCGACGCTGTCGTGGTCGGGGCGACCCCTGGCCAGCCGCATCGTGGCGCTGGCCGCCGGCATCGTCTTCCTCTTCCTCGCCTTCGACTTCATCTTCCATGCTGCCGGAGCTGCCAACGTGGGCTTCGGAGCCTTCATCTTCGGCATCGGCGGGGCGCTCGCCGCGCCCTTCGCGGGCATTTTCCGGACCACCCTGACCGCTCCAGGGACGCTCATCGTCTGGGCGGACATCCTTGCCTTCGTTGTGTACGCGATCGCTGCGGCCATCGTCCTCAAGGTGATCTCGATGAGCACCGACGAGCGCGCCAGGATGACGGCCTAGTCCCAGCCCCCCCCAAGAAGGTCACGTCCCGGGACCGCGCGAGGTCCCGGCGTGACTGAGGGGCCGAGATCTCGCGCACTGGGATGCGACCCTCCGTCCCACAATCAGGAAAGCTCTGGTCAGTCACGGGAAAAGAGGGCCAGGAGGTGTGTCATGCAAAAGGGACCGGCTGAAGTCGCGCCGCGGCGCCAGTTCCGGGGGACAGGTCTCTCGTGGACCCTGGTCCTTGCCCTGGTGGTGGCGGCGGCGATCGTGGTGGGCGTCATCCAGAACTCCCATGGAGTCCGGCTGAACTACCTGGTGTGGCACGGGAGCGTTCCCCTGATCGCGGTCCTACTGGCGACGGTCGTCCTGACCGTCGCCCTGACGAGCCTGGTCGGAGTGATCTGGCGCGGCCGCCGCCGGCACCAGATGACCAACTCGGCAGAGCTGGACGAGCTGCGCGGGCAGGCGAAGCCGCAGGCGGGTGCGACTCTGCCCGAGGGCGTGCCGGCGCACGCAGAGGTGATGGGAGCTCACAACCCAGGAGCCCCGTCACGCTGAGCGCCGCGGTGACGCCTCGCGAAGCGCGGAAGGCCGCGGGTGGATCGCCCGTCGAAGCCGCGACCGACCCGGCGGGGGGCGTGCCCCTGTATCCACTTCTGTTCGCGCCGATCCTTCAGTACCGCCTCTGGGGCGGCCGGCAGCTGGCGGAGCTGCTCAGCGCTCCTCCGGGCGTCGACGGCCCCATCGGCGAGGCGTGGCTGCTCAGCGACCGGCCTGACCATCAGAGCCGCGTCGTTGCGGGACCCCTCGCCGGGCAGTCCCTGGGCGCCTTGCTGGAGGAGTATCCCGAGCAGATGCTCGGGGAACTGGCCGGACGGTTCCGCCGCTTCCCCGTGCTCCTCAAGCTGCTCGACGCCCACGAGCTGCTCTCCGTGCAGGTGCATCCCTCCGATGAGCAGACGGACCACCTGCCGGCGGGCGAAACCGGAAAGACCGAGGCATGGGTGGTGCTGGAATCGGGGCCCGAGAGTCGCATCTACGCCGGCCTTCGACCGGGCACCACCGCGGGCAACCTGCGCAGCGCCCTGGCCACGGGGGCGATCGCCGGACAGCTGGTGGGCTTCACCCCCAAGCCGGGCGATGCGCTCTTCCTCCCCGCCGGGACCGTGCATTCCCTCGGTGGCGATCTCGTGGTCCTGGAGGTCCAGGAGAATAGCGACGTCACCTTCCGCCTCCACGACTGGGATCGTGTCGACCCCGCGACCGGACTGCAGCGGGCCCTGCAGGTCGATGAGGCCCTCGACTGCATCGACCTCGCCCAGGGTGTGCTGAGACCCGTGCTGCCGGTGCTGGAGGCGGGCGCACGCGTGCGGCGCGAGCGGCTCTTCGACTGCCGGCAGTTTCGCCTCTGGCGCATCGAGGGTGAGCTGCCCTTCACCGTGGGCGCCGCGGATCTTCCGCGGGTCCTCGTCTGCATCGCGGGCTCCGGCGATGTCCTGCACGGCGGCGCGTCTCACCCGATCGAGTTCGGGGACGTCATGCTTCTGCCCGCTATGGTCGGTGAATGCACGGTCCGCCCGCGCGGGCTCCTCAGCGTGGTGGAGGTCGCACTCCCCGACGCTCCCACCATTTCCGTGGTGGATGGTCCGCCGTGCTCTGCAGTGCGCCTCGGAGGCGCGGCCCCGGAGGCATGAGGGGGAGATGAAGCGCCTGATCGTCTTTGATCTCGACGGCACGCTGGCCCCGAGCAAGTCCCCTCCCGACGACGTCATCGCCGCGCTCCTGCACAACCTGCTCGGGATCGTCAAGGTCGCCGTCATCTCCGGGGGCAGCTGGCCCCAATTCGAGAAACAGCTGCTCGCCAAGCTTCCGGGCGGCCAGAGCCTGGCCAACCTGTACCTCCTTCCCACCTGCGGAACGCAGTTCTACCGGCACGATGGGGAGTGGGTGAGGGTCTACTCGGAAGAGCTCAGCGCCGAGGAGCGGCGCAAGATCGTGAGCTCGAGTCAGAGAGCCCTCGACCTCACCGGCCTGACGCCCAAGAAAGTGTGGGGCGAGATCATCGAGGACCGCGGCAGCCAGATCACGCTATCGGCTCTGGGCCAGGCTGCTCCCCTGGAGGAGAAGGAGAGATGGGATCCGGACTTCTCCAAGAGGAAGGAGATCACCGCGGTCCTCGACACGCTGATACCGGAGTTCTCCGTCCGCATGGGTGGCGCCACCTCGATCGACGTCACCAAGCCGGGGATCGACAAGGCCTACGGGATCCGGAAGCTCCGCGACATCCTGGGCATCCAGCTCGGCGAGATGCTCTTCATCGGAGACGCGATCTTCGAGGGAGGTAACGACTACCCGGCTGAGCAGGCGGGGGTGGACTGCATCCCGGTCCGTGGCCCGGACGAGACCAGGCTGGTGATCGAGACGATCATTGCGTGCCTGGGCGGGACGGGCGAGAGGGAGGCTGCACCGCCAGAGGGGTCATGAGCGCTTTTCAGATGCGCCGGCTGTGGCCGATCATGAGTCCCGAGCCGGCGAATCCCCATGAGGCCGAGGGCGTCCTCAACCCGGCCGCCGTCCGCGGGCCGGACGGAGAGCTGTACCTCTTCCCGCGACTCGTGGCCCGGGGCAACTACTCGCGCATCGGCGTGGCACGCGTCCTCTTCAATGGCGACGGCGATCCCTTCGGGGTGGAGCGGCTCGGTGTGGCCCTCGAACCCGAGACCACGTTCGAGAAGCGTCCCGACGGCGGGGGCGGCTGCGAAGACCCCCGGGTCACATTCGTCGAGCCGCTGGGGAAGTATGTGATGACCTACACGGCCTTCTCGCCCGTCGGCCCGCGCATCGCCCTGGCGGTGTCGGACGACCTGCACCGGTGGGAGCGGCTGGGACTCGCCCACTTCGGGCCCTATCAGGGCGTCGAGCTGGACGGCGTCGACGACAAGGACGCCACCCTCTTCCCCGTCTTCATCCCCAACCCCTCCGGCCACCCACACCTGGCCATGCTCCACCGGCCGCTGTTTGCCAGCGCCCGCTCGACTGAGAGCGTCGCTCCGCCGCCGCCGCCGGGCGGAGCGGATCGCGATCGCGATCGCGAGAGCATCTGGATCTCGTACAGCCGGCTGCTCCAGGAGGGCGATGGGTCCCACCGTCTCGGGCGGTTCACCTCCCATCACCGGTTGGCCGCTCCACTCAGGTCCTGGGAGCGGCTCAAGATCGGCGTCGGGACTCCGCCCGTCCTCACCCGTCACGGCTGGATGGTGATCTACCACGGGGTGAGCGAGGCGGAGGCACCGGCCCAGGACGGAAGATCGCGCTGCTACTCGGCCGGCGTGATGGTGCTGTCCAGCGCCCACCCCCGCGTGATCCTCTACCGATCACCGGACCCGCTGCTGACCCCGGAGCTGCCCGAGGAGCGACTAGGGACGGTCGCCAATGTGGTGTTCCCCACCGGCATCGACCGCCGCGACGATCTCGGCTCACCCGACCGCTTCGACGTCTACTACGGGATGGCCGACAACCGGATCGGGGTGGCGCGCCTCGACGTGCCGGAGCGGTTGCCCGAGGTGCGCCCGCCGGACGCGGGTCCGGACCTCGCTCCGGTCAGGCCCGCCGTCTGAGCCCGGCCACGGCGTCGTCGACGGAGGCGAAGAGGTGGTCGGCGCCGAGCTGCTCGATGAGGGAGCCGTGCTTGAGATCGTGATGCACGATGTGGGAGGCGCGGGCGATCCCCAGCGCCACTCCGCTCCGGCCCAACTCGGTGGCCAGGCCCCGCAGCGCCTGCAGCCCGGTGTAGTCGATGTCGGACATCGCGTCCGCGTCGATGATCACGGTGCGGACCCGCCCCGACTGGGCGCGCAGGAGCTGGCGGATCCGCGCGCGGAAGTAGTCGGCGTTGCCGTACCAGAGGGGCGCGTAGACCAGGTAGACGAGCACCCCGGGAACCTCCTCGGTGGGTCTGCCGATGTCCCGGGGTATCCAGTGGTCGGTCCCCGGGTCGCGCCCGAGGAGGGTGTCCCGAGGGCGGAGCGTGCGACGGGTGCGGTCGGCGAGGGAGAGGATCATGGCCAGGAGCACCCCCTGCTCGATGCCCACCAGCGCCACCACCAGGATCGTGACCGCGGCCAGGGCAAACTCGAGCCGATCGAAGCGGAGGATGGTGTGCAGCTCGTCGACGCGGAAGAGCTTGCTCGCGACGAACACCAGGGTGGCGGCGAGGGTCGCCTGGGGGAGGTCGGCGAGCGGGCCGGTCAACCCGACCGCCGCCACCACGACGACGAGCGCGGCCATGACGTTGGCGAGCTGCGAGCGCGTCCCTGATGCGGTCGCGATCGCCGTGTTGGGCGGGCTCGCATCGACAGGGAGCGTCCCGATCAGCCCGGCCGCGACGCTGCCGGCACCGACCGCGATCAGATCCCTGTTGAAGTCCCCCGCGGTCGGCTCGGAGGCGGCCCCCGATCTGCGCACCGTGGCCGCGGTCTGTGCGATGCAGAGGAAGGCGACCGTCAGCACCGTGGGGATGAGCGACTGGAGCTGTGACCACGCGACGGTCGGCAGGGCCAGGCTCGGGAGACCGCCGTGGATGGAGCCGATGACCGCCACGCCATGCTGTGCCTTGAGGGCGAAAGCATCCACGGCGACGATGGAGAGCACCAGGCCGAGGAGCGCGCCGGGCAGCCGGTGGCTCACACGTTGCCCGGCGATGATGATGGCGAGCACGCCGAGCGCGATCCCGAGGGACCAGAAGTTGATGTGACCCAGCTGGCGGAGGAGATCGCCGATCTGGTCGATGGTGGTGGTCCCGCCACCGGCCACTCCGAAGACGATGGGGAGCTGCCGGGCGATGATGCCGATGGCGATCCCGGCGAGGACGCCGGTGATGACGGGTGTCGAAAGCAGCTCCGAGATCCACCCCAGGCGGACGAGACCGATGGCGAGCAGGATGACGCCGACCGCGATCGCGGTGAAGGCCATCGTGGAGTCGTAGCCGGTGGACCCGACCGCGGCGACTGACGCCACCCCGACGGCGAGCACCGGCGCGATCGTCGAATCCGCGCCCACCGAGAGGTGGGGGTCGGTGCCGAGCAGGGCGTAGAGGAGCGCGCCGGCCGCGAAGGCGTAGAGGCCCGCGACCACCGAGAGCCCGGCGAGGCGCGCCGTGGCCATCTGTGACGGCACGACCACAGCGACAAGGGTCAGGCCGGCGAGCGCGTCGGCCGCCAGCCACGACGGGCGGTAGCCGCGGACCGTCGGCAAGAGCCCCCAGCCACGATGTGCCACCCGTCTCATGCCGTCACCCCGGGCGGCGGCATGACCGCGAGCAGGTCCGCCAGGGCGCGGCTGAGGTCGGGCCGGACGCTGTAGGCGGTGCCCGGTTCGTCTCCGGTGACGGCCAGCGCTCCGGTGGAGGAGAGGCGCTCCAGCTGGTGGCGGATCTCGAAGGGCGGCTGTCGCGTGAGCGTCGCCAGCTCGGGAACGGTGCGCGGCTCACCGAGCAGCAGGCTCACGATGCGCAACCGCTCGGGGTCGCTCAGCGAGCGCATCAGCTCGGTCGTCGGGGTGAGGTCCTCGCGCGTCCAGGAGAGGAGGGATCGGGCGGTCCTCAGCGCTGCGCGCGGCCGGAGCGCCAGCCGCTGGCCGGTCGCGTAGCTGGTCTGGAGCAGCGCCTCGCCCACCGTGGCGCCGCCACTCCGGCGGGCGATGACGACATAGAAGACGGCCACGACGAGGAGCGCGACCACCGCATCCACCCATCCGGCCTGGATGCCGAAGCCGAGCAGCCGTCCGAGTGCGACCAGGCCGGTGCTGACACTCGCCACCACGCCGATGTCGAGGGCGGCGGCGATCACGACGCGCACCGGTCGGGGCACTCGCACCAGTCCGGCGCCCGAGGAGGCGGGGGTCTTCCGGATGACGAAGTAGCAGCCCACCCCCATGACGACGAGGATGACGCCCTGGACCGCCAGCTTCTGGACAGCGGTGAGGAAGTGCTCGATGGGGACCCCCACCAGCACGCCGAGTGCCAGGTACACGGCGATCCAGACAACGGTTGCCGGAACCATGCCGAGGACAAAGGTGCGGCGGCGCACCCTGAGGGCGCCGGCAACGAGCGTGGTGTAGATGCGGAGCCCGGGGATGAGCCGGCTCACCGCGATGCCGCCCCATTCGGCCGACTTGACCCTCCCCGAGACCCGCTTGAGGGCGTGCTGCTGGTGAATGCGGCGGGCCAGGGCCTGGAGGCCACGATCGCCGACCGCCCGGGCCCAGGTGTATCCGACCAGCGAGCCGGCGACGCAGGCGACCAGGGCCACCGGGACGAAGATCACGGGGTCGAGCCCGCCGGCCGCGATCAGGAGGCCGGCGGCGAGCAGGGTCAGCTCCCCGGGCGCGAACGGGAGTGGGACCCCCGCCTCCTCGGTGAAGAGCAGCCCGCCCAGCAGGGCGATGGCGACGGCTCCGTGCAGGCCTTGGAGGAAGTTCAAACGGGGTGGCCACTCCGATCTGGCAGGCCGCGAACGGTGGCCCTTCGCCGCAGGGTACACCGGCCCCCGGTCCTCCGCTCTCGTCAGCGGGTCGGCGGGGCCGTGTAGCGCCTGATCACGGCTGCGATGTCGAGATCGGCGCCTTCGCCACACGCCTCCTCGACGATGGTTCGAGCGCGTGCGGTGAGGGGGGTCTGCGCCCCTGATTGGCCAAAGAGCTCCCGCGCCAGGTCGAGGTCCTTGAGGAGGTCGCGCAGCGCGAAAAGCGTCGGCTGCTCGGTGCGCCGCAGGTAGCCTGCGCGCCGCGACTCGAGTACGGGTGCGAGACGGGCGAGCACCCAGAAGACCTCTTCACCGTCCAGGCCGGCCGCCTCCCCGGCCACCTGCAGCTCGGCGGCAGCCGACGTGACCACGGCGAGCATGCTGTTTGCCACCAGCTTGAGGCGGGCGCCGCTTCCCAGGGGACCGACGTGACGGACCTCGCCGAGGAGCTCCAGCACCGGCCGTGCCCGCGCGATGTCGTCGGGTGCACCGCCGGCCAGGATCGCCGCCGCGCCGCGGAGCACCACCGTCGGAGCGCCCATGATGGGCGCGTCGATGAGGGTCGATCCGGAGGCGTGGAGCTGCGCCGCGAGCTCCTCGATCACTGCCGGCCCCGATGTGCTCATTTCGATGAACAGCTGCCCGTGCGCCGCCGTCAGCGCGCCGTCCGGACCGCCCAGGGCGGCGCGGACGGCATCGGCGCCGGTCAGGCTAAGGACGACGAGGTCGGCAGCGCGGGCCGCGTCGGCGGGGCTCGCGGCGACGCGGCCGACACCCACCTGCTCGGCGCGCGAGCGGGTCCGATTCCAGAGTGTGGGCTCGAATTGGACGAGGCACCGTGCGATGGCCGACCCCATCCGTCCCGTGCCCAGAATGGCGATCCGCTCGCTCATGGCACAGCACCTCCTGTGACTCCGCTTTGCGAGCAAGTCCGCCGCGGACGCCGCGCCTTGACTCGCCCGACCGAGATGATCCTATCAGCCGTTTCGTCGAGGCCCGACTGGGCCGGTTCGACGCCACCGGTCCGGCTCCGTTCGGGCGGCGCCGCGGGCCAGCCGCTCCGACGGTCTGGCCCCCCGGATGCCGGGTGGCGGTTCGGGAGGGTTCGGAGGAGAGCAGGAACGAGATGCGCCACCCCGGCCACCGGCCGATGTCGCCGGTCGCTCACCGGGGAGCGACGTCTCGATGGAGAAGCCGTCCCAGCGGAAGGGGCCGATCGATAATCGCACCGTGAAGGTCCTGGTGGTCGAGGACGAGAGGGGCGCCGCGGAGAACCTCCGTTGGGGCCTCGCCGAGGCGGGCATCGTCGCCGACGTCGTGTACACCGGGGACGACGCGATCGAGCGGGCACAGGGCAACGGCTACGACGCCGTCCTCCTCGACGTGATGCTCCCTGACGGGCCCGACGGGTTCGCCGTGTGCCGGCGCCTGCGTGAGCTGGGGGTCACCAGCAGGATCATGATGCTGACCGCGCTCTCCGGTGTCCCGGATCGCGTCTCCGGTCTGGACTCGGGAGCCGACGACTACCTCACCAAGCCTTTTGCCTTTGCCGAGCTGCTCGCCCGGATCCGCGCTCTCTCTCGTCGGGATGGCGGCGCTCGCGACACCACGGTGTCCGACCTCGTCGTCGACGAGCTGGCCCGGGTCGCCACCGTCGCCGGCACCGAGATGTCCCTGACCCGCAAGGAGTTCGACCTGCTGGCCCTGCTCGCCCAGCATGCCGGGCGGGTCGTGACCGGCGAGCAGCTCGTCGATCGGGCCTGGAGCTACGAGAGCACGCCGCACTCGGGACTGGTCGACGTGTACATGAGCCGGCTGCGCACCAAGCTCGCACGTGCCGGGTCAGGGGTCCGCGTCGTCTCTGTCCGAGGCATCGGATACCGGCTGGAGGTCGGAGGTGTCTGACCGTCCGCGTCCGGCGCCGCTCACCGCTCTCTTCAGCCGGGTCCGCCCCGTGCGCGGTACCGCCGGTGTGGTGGAACTGCTAATCGGCACGCTTGCGATCATGGGTGGCATCACCGTCTTCGAGTTCGTCACCCCTCCTGACGAGACCTTCGGCGGGATCATGCTGCTCTGCGTCGTGGGGGCGCTCTGGATGCTTCCCCCGTGGCCGGCCTTGGTGGTCAGTGCCGTGGCCCTCATCCAACCTGCGCTGCTCGTGGTGACCGGCCAATGGCCCGCGCTCACCGCCGACTTCCAGTTCATCGCGGTCGCGGTGGTTACCGTCTTCGGCATGGTGGCCGTCAACGCCCTCGGCAGGGTCGGCGCCGAGCGGGAGGCGCTCATCGCGAGTCTCACGCGGTTCACCGCGGATGCCGCCCACGAGCTCAACTCGCCGCTCAGCGCCATCCGGGTCGCCGCCGACGTGACCCTGCGGCACCCTCGGGAGCCGGAGAGGTATGTGGCCAGCCTTCAACAGGTCCGCGACCAGGCCGTCCGGCTGAGCGTCCTCACCGAAGGACTGCTCCTCCTCGCCCGACGGGACGCCAGGGCGCTCGTGCTGCGGCGCGTCCCCCTGTCGGTGGACGACCTGATGGAGGAGCTGTACGACCGTTGGCAGGGGCCCGCCAAGCGGGCTGAGGTGACCCTCGAGGTGGAGCGGGAGGGCGGCGCCGATCTCTTGGGCGACGACGTGCTGCTTGGACGGCTCTTCGACAACCTCGTGGAGAACGCGCTTCGCCATGCCAAGACCCGCGTCGCCGTCACGAGCGATCTTGAGGACGGGGTCTGCGTGGTCGGAGTCGAAGACGACGGCGGAGGCTTCCCGACGGGGAATCGGCCCGCAACCGTCGAGCAGCTGCGGCGAGGGGACGCCGTCCCCTCGCGGAGCGGCGGGACGGGCCTCGGGCTCTCGATCGCTCTCGCCATCGCCGCCGAGCACGGGGGCACCATCAATCTGGAACATCCGATCGGCGGTCTGCGAACGGTTGTCAGACTCCCCGTGACATCGAATTAGGGTTACGTACAGACTACGAGGTCACCCTCTCAGCATGAACTCATGGAATTGGCCCGGAGAACTCCTGACCCGGATCACCGCGACGTGTCTCAGCCTTCGAGAGGTGGCGCGCCGTCCGCTGGACCGCTGCGACTCGCGTCGCGAGCAGGGACAGGGCATGGTTGAGTACGCCCTGATCCTCGTGCTGATCGCCGTCGTGGTGGTGCTCATCCTCACCACGCTGGGGAAACAGGTCAACAAGGTCTTCTCCAACGTGAGCAGCTCCCTCGGCAGCTGAGGTCGGGTCGCCGGGGTCGCGGCCGGGCGTGGTTCCCGGTCCGAGGGGGAGGAGCCGCGAATCTGGCAGAATCCAGGTCGACCACTCCCCGCAGGACCATGAGGAGGCGAGACCGTGGCCGTCCTCGACCCGTGTGACAACTGCGGCCGCCCGACGCCCATCTACCGGCTGGCCGCGGTGATCCTCGACGGCGGGGTGGCGCGCGTCTGCCCTCGCTGTGCCTCCACCGAGAAGGAGAGGATCGAGGTCCCCTACGCGCCTCGGGCCGACCAGGGGGCGATCCAACCCAGCACGGCCCGCGACGTCTGGTGAGCCGAGCGCCCTTCACCGTCCGCCTGGCCGCCGCCTGCCGCGATCTGGGGTCCGCGTTGTGCCTCGGTCTCGACCCCACCGGCTGCCGGGATGCCGCCGAGGTCGAGCGCTTCTGCACCGAGATGCTGGAGGCGGCGCTCCCCGAGGTCGTCGCGGTGAAGCCCAACCTGGCTTTCTTCGAGCAGCACGGATCGGAGGGGCTGCGGGTGCTCGAGCGGGTGCGCGGCATGGTTCCGGAGAGCCGGCTGCTGATTCTCGACGCCAAGCGGGGTGACATCGGCAGCACCGCCGAGGCCTACGCGCGGGCCGCCTTCGACGTG
Source organism: Candidatus Dormibacteria bacterium (assembly GCA_050012735.1). Classification (GTDB taxonomy): domain Bacteria; phylum Chloroflexota; class Dormibacteria; order Aeolococcales; family Aeolococcaceae; genus Changshengia. Next base: position 65,804 of record JBEKGP010000001.1, on the reverse strand, counting down.
TGGGGAGCCGACGCCGTCACCGTGAACCCCCTGCTCGGCCGTGACGCCGTGGAGCCCTTCCTGGCCCGCGCCGGGACGGCCGTCCTCATCCTCGCCCGCACCAGCAACCCGGGTGCCGTCGACTTCCTGGAGGCGCCGCTGCGGGATGGCCGGCCCCTCTACCGGCTGATCGTGGAGCGGGCGCTCGACTGGTCGGGTGCCGCCCAGATCGGCTTCGTGGTCGGGGCCACCTCCGCGACCGCCGTCTCCGAGGTGCGCGGCCTCGCGCCGGCCGCCCCGCTCCTCCTGCCCGGGATCGGCGCCCAGGGAGGCGATCTCGAGGCCGCGGTGAGCGCTGGGCTGGACGCGACCGGGGGCGGCATCATCGTGCCGGTCTCCCGGGGCATCACCGGGGCCGCCGACCCTCGGGCCGCGGCCGCCGAGCTCCGCCGCCGGATCGAGGCGGTGCGGGCGGCGACGTCGAGAGCATGAGCGCCCGCGCTGTCATCGAGCTCTCCGGGCACATCATCGACAGCATGGTGCTGCCCCGGGTCATGGACAGCGTCATGGACATGGGCGCGACCTTCCACGTCGAGGAGTTCCGGGTCGGCACCCGGCTCGACGAGTCCTCCTTTGCGCGGCTGACCATCGAGGCCGAGACCGAGGAGAAGCTCGCGGCGGTGATCGCCGCCTGCCAGGAGCACGGCGCCACCGTCGTCGGCGCCGAGGATGCGGTGACCCTGCCCGCGCCCGCTGACGGCGTCTTCCCCGACCTCTTCTACACCACCACCAACCAGCCCACCGCGCTGCTCATCGGGGGCGAATGGGTGACGGTCGAGGATATCGAGATGGATTGCGGCGTGGTGATCGCCACGGGTACCGCCCGCGCCGTCCCGGTGACCGACGTCGCGGCCGGGGATCAGGTGGTGGTGGGCCGGGCCGGGGTCCGTCTGAGCCCGGTGGAGCGGGGGAGGGGCAAGGAGGTCTTCGGCTTCACCGCCAGCTCGCTCTCTCCGGAGAAGCCCAAGCACCAGGTCATCCGCGAGCTCGCCGGCACCATGCGTGAGGTTCGAGCCAGAAATGGCCGGATCTGCTTCGTCGGCGGTCCGGCCATCATCCACACCGGGGCGGGACCGCATCTCGCCCGGCTGATCGCGCTCGGCTATGTCCAGGTGCTCTTCGCGGGCAACGGCCTGGCCGCCTATGATATCGAGTCCCAGTTCTTCGGCACCTCTCTCGGGATCGGCCTCGAGAAGGGGCTGCCCATCGAATCCGGCCACGAGCTGCACATGCGAACCGTCAACCGGGTGCGGGCCGTGGGCGGCATCCGGGCGGCGGTGGAGGCCGGGATGCTCCGTCGCGGGGTGATGTTCGAATGCATCGGCAGCGGTGTCGAGTACGTGCTGGCCGGATCTGTTCGTGACGACGGCCCGCTCCCCGACGTGGTGACCGACATGGTGGAGGCTCGGCGGCGGATGCGCGCGGCCCTCGCCGGGGTCGACCTCTGCATCATGTGCGCCTCGATGCTCCACTCCATCGCCACCGGCAACCTGCTTCCCGCGGCGACCCGGACGGTGTGTGTGGACATCAACCCGGCGGTGGTCGCCAAGCTGGCCGACCGGGGGTCCGCGCAGACCCTCGGTCTGGTGACCGATGTGGAGTCCTTCCTGCGCGAGCTGGGGGAGGCGCTGGGCGGGGAGATGGGATGAGCGTGATCCTCATCTCCACCGGGCCCGAGCCCGACCACGCGGCTCCGGGCCACCCGGAGCGGCCCGACCGGGTGGCGGCGATCCTCGATCACATCGCGGGTCAGGAGGACCTGGCCTCTGTTCCGCGCCTTGACCCGACCGAGGCGGACGGCGCGGCGATCGAGCTGGTCCACACCCCGGCCCATGCCCTCGCGGTGCAGGCGATGGCCCAGCGCGGAGGTGGTTGGTTCGATGGCGACACCTTCTGTGGCCCGGGCTCGCACGCCGCCGCGCTACGGTCGGCGGGCGCGGCCCTGGCGGCGGTCGACGTGATCTGCGACGGCCGCGCCGACCATGCCTTCTCGATCAGCAGGCCGCCTGGCCACCACGCCAGCGCCGGGACGGCGATGGGTTTCTGCATCTTCAACAACGTCGCCATCGCAGCCCGCCACGCTCAGCTGCGGGGCAGGAAGCGGATCGCCATCATCGATATAGACGTCCACCACGGCAACGGCACCGAGGAGATCTTCTGGGACGATCGCTCGGTCCTTTACACCTCCCTCCATCAGTCCCCCCTCTACCCCGGGACCGGGCAGGCGAGCGCCCACGGAGGGCCGGAGGCGCTCGGGCTCAACATCAACGTGCCGCTTCCCTCGGGGACGGGCGGGGACGAATGGCTGGCCCGCTTCGAGACCGACGTGCTGCCCGCGGTGACCGCCTACGAGCCGGAGCTGGTGCTGGTGAGCGCCGGATACGACGCGCACGCCGCCGATCCGCTCGCCACCCTGGAACTGACCGCCGCCACCTACGCCTCGCTCGCGTCCCGGGTACGGGCCCTCTGCGCCGAGACCGGCAGCGGCTCGGTCTGGGTCCTGGAGGGCGGCTACGACCTCGAGGCTCTCGCGGAGTCGGTGGCGGCGACCCTGCGCGGGCTGGTCGGCGGTGATGGCGATCCCACCCCGGGATAACCGCCTGGGGGACTCCTCGTTAACCTTGTTGACGTGCGTCCCTTCCGCCCCCGCCTGATCGCCGCCCTGGCCGCGACCGCCGCCGCCACCCTGGCCGGGTGCAGCCTGGGGTCGCCGGCGTCCCTCAGCCCCACCGGAGTGGCCACCAACCCGCCGGTCAGCGGGGGCACCGGGACGGCGACGGCGACCCCGGCAGCGTCCGGGTCGGCGGGGGTCCAGACGAGCGGCGAGCGCACCGTCCTGGTCCAGGACGGGCTCCGCATTCACAGCTCGGCCACGCTCTCCGCGGCGGTGGAGGGGACGGCGGCCTGGGGGGTGACCCTCACCGTCGTCGGCTACGACGCCTCCGGGGGTCCGTGGCCGGATTCGTCCTCACCCGGCGGCTGGTACCAGGTCGAGGGTTCGACGGTCACCGGCTGGATCATCGCCGATCCCACCTACACCGCCTCCGGGCTGCTCAGCTCGGTCGGTTTTCAGGACAAGCAGATCGACGGTGTCCTCTACCCGACCGACTGGACGTACTCCGACAACAGCGGCGAGGTCATCTTCGAGCCCCAGACCGGCACCGACCTCCCCACCCTGGTGATCCGGGAGGCGACCACCCTGAGCGCCCTCGGCCCGGCGGGCCTGACCGGCTTCGCCTCGGTGTCCAGCAACTCCGAGGTGGTGGCCTGCGGCTACACCGGCACCCTCGTCAAGTACGCGGCCGGCCCGGCCACCTCACCACAGCCGACCACGGACCCGGGGGGCGGGAGCGTGACCCGCCTCGCCGACTTCGCCCAGTTCCGGGCCACTCTCTCCCCGAGCTACGCCATCGACATCGAGATGAACTACTCGACCGCTGACGACTTCGCGGTCTTGGAGAACCTCCTCAACAGCATCCGCTACCCGTTCCCCGACTGCGAGGCCGTGACCCCCACCCCGACCGCCGGCTGAGGGGTGCCGATGCGGACCACCCTGATCGACCTCGAGATGGGCCGGTCGCCGATCGCCGACATCACCGACGAGGCGGCGGGATTCGTCCGCGGCGCGGGCGACGGGTTGCTCTCCGTCTTCGCCCCCCACGCCACCGCCGGGGTGGCCCTCATCGAGACGGGGAGCGGCTCCGAGCCCGACCTGGTCGCCGCCCTGGAACGGCTCCTCCCCCGCGACGACCGTTACCGGCACCGCCACGGCAGCCCCGGCCACGGCGCCGATCACCTGCTGCCGGCCCTGGTGTCCCCCTCGCTCACCGTTCCCGTCCGTGCCGGGCGGATGCTGCTCGGGACCTGGCAGCGGATCGTCCTGGTGAGCCTCAACCGCGACAACCCGCAGCGCCGGGTGCGCCTCTCCCTCCTTGAGGGCTGAGCGGTCGCCGGGAGCGGCCCGGCTTCAGGCCAGGTTGACCAGTCCGTGGGTGCTCAGCCAGCCCGCGCTGAGGCTCATGAACAGACCGCTCAGCGCCAGCAGGGCGATGTAGCCGGCCCCGATCAGCACCCGGGTGCGGAGCGGGAGAGATGGCGCCTCCCTGCCCAGCCGGGCGGCCTGGAACCGGCCCCAGACGGAGTAGCCGCCGAGGATGAGGATGAGGATGAGGATCGGGTTGACCACGGTCGCGCCGAACCACTCGCTCACGAGAAGGGCGGCGACGATGACCAGTCCGGCCAGATTGAACCATTTGCTGACGGCGCTGGTGACCCTGCCTCCGTCGAGTGGGAGCATCGGGATCAGGTTGAAGAGGGTGATGAAGAATCCGAAGTAGCTGAGCGAGAAGGCGAAGGCCACGCCCTGGGCGAGCGGGTCCTGGGCCAGGGCCCAGAGGTATACGGCGAGGGTGGCGAGGAAACCGGTGACGGGCCCGGCGATGGCGACGATCGCCTCGCGCCGGCGGTCGCTGGTGAGGCCGCGTCCGGCGGTGGTGAAGGCGCCGAGGAAGGGGATGAAGACGGGCGCCGACATGGGCACCCCCATCACCCGGGAGGTCAGGAAGTGCCCCATCTCGTGGACGAAGATGATGAGGACGAGCCCGACCGCGAAGGCCCAGCCAAAGATGAGCGCGTAGGCGCCGACCGCGACCACCATGGTGATAGCGGTCAGCCCGAACTTGCCGAAATAGCCCAGCTTGGCGATGAAGGCAAGGGCCGTCAGCAGGCCGCCGACGAAGCCGCCCCGGCGCTTCGCCGGTGTCCCCGGAGCCTGGCCGGGGGCGGCGGCGCCCTGCTGGCCCCAACCCGGCGGGGTGTATCCGGTCCCGGGAGCTGGGTAGGGAGCGGGGGCATACCCGGCGCCGGGCGGGGGGTAGAGGGTGCCCGGGTGCGGGGCGTACCCGGTGCCGGGAGGCGGGTAGATGGTGTCCGGGTGTGGGTCGGGCTGGCCCGGTGCCCACGTGTTCGGCGGATAGGCGGGCCACTCCCAGGGGGCGCCAGCGGGGTGGGCGGGCGTCTGCCCAGCATCCGGCACGGGTGTCGGGTCGGGCGCCTCAGGTGTTGCGGGCATCTCTTCGATCATCTCACGGCCCCCGACGCAGGCCTCGCGGAGAGCGGCGCCAGCGGAGGAGGGGCGCCCTTCTGTATCGTCCGGCTGGGTATGGACGAGTCAAGTCTGCGCGGCTCCAGGATCGCCATCGTCGGCGCCGGGGTGATGGCCGAGGCGATGCTCTCCGGCCTGCTCGACCGCGGCCTCATCGAGGCCGGGTCGGTCACCTGCAGCGATCCTCGGGAGGCACGACGCCGGGAGCTCCACGAGCGCCACGGCGTATCGGCGGTGGCCAGCAACGCCGAAGCGGCCGCGTTGGGGGACATCGTCCTGCTCTGCGTCAAGCCTCAGGTCCTCGGGGCCGTCATGCCCGAGCTCAAGCCCGTGATGCGCCCGGGGCAGCTCGTCATCAGCATCGTCGCCGGTGCCCGCAGCCTGGTCCTGGCCAAGGGCCTCGATCACCCCGCGGTCGTTCGCTGCATGCCCAATACGCCCGCCCAGATCGGCAAGGGGGTGACCGTCTGGTTCGCCTCCCCGGCCGTCGACGCCACCGGGCGGGCCCATACCCGGACCCTGCTCTCGGCCCTCGGGACCGAGCTCGAGGTCGACGACGAGCGCCAGGTGGCCATGGCCACCGCGGTGAGCGGCAGTGGCCCCACCTACGTCTTCCTCTTCATCGAGGCGCTCATCGACGCCGCCGTCCATCTCGGCTTCCCACGCCACGTCGCCCGCGAGCTGGTCCTGGACACCGTGGAGGGGTCGGCGGCCTTCGCCGTGGCCAGCGGCAAGCACGTGGCCGAGCTGCGCGACATGGTCATCTCGCCGGGGGGCACCTCCGCCGCCGCCATGTACGAGTTGGAGCGGGGTCGGCTCCGGACGGTCGTGAGCGACGCCGTCTGGGCCGCCTTCGAGCGGACGCTCACCCTCGAGGCCGCCCTCGAGGGACGGCCCCCGGAGCCGTCGACTCGACCTCGCTGAGGTCCGCTCCGGGGAGCTGTCCTCCCGGGTTGCGCCATGGCGTCGCAACCAGGGCCCCCGGCAGATGGCCTTCCGGTGAAGCGGCGGTTACGCTGTTTGCGGCGTTGGTTGTGATGGTGTAGCCTCGACAGCGGGCAGCGTTGCCTGACGCCGCCCCTCATGTCAGTTTCGATCGAGAGAGGGGGCGCGTGTCGCCCGTCATTCGTCGCGCGGCGCTCTGGACGAGGTGCCCTAAATCGCGCCAGGTCCGGGTCGTGACCGCCGCCCTCACGGTGGCGGTGGTCGCGGTGGGGGGCTGGGCGCTCGTCGAGCGGGCCGAGACCATCGAGACGCTGCTCTTCCTCGCGCTCGCTGTGAGCACCGTCGGCGTCAGTGTCGGGTACCTATCGGAGCGTTACCAGCGCCACCACCTGGAGCACCTCTCCGAGTCCGGCGATCTCCTCCAGCAGACGGTCCGTTCACCGCTCTCGGTGGGGGCCCTGCTCGACCGCCTCTGCCAGATCTTCGGCGCCGGCTTCGCGGAGGTGGTCGTGCTCCCCGACGCTCCCGACCGGAGCGCGCTGCTGGTGCGGGTGCGTGACGGCCGGACCACGGAGACCTCGGAGGCGGTCGACGAGAACCTGCTCGCGGACGTCTTCTCGGTCATCGTACCCGCCAGTCTCAGCCTGGTGCTCCGCGAAGGTGCGGGTCCCGCCCAGGGTGACGCCATGCTCGCCCGCCGTGGGTTGCGCGGCGCTGTGATGGCCGCCCTCTCGGTGGAGGGGAGGATCCTCGGCAGCCTGATGGTGGGGCGCTGCCAGGACGACCCGATGCCCTTCACCGAGGAGGATCGCCGCCTGCTGGAGGCGCTCGCTCCCCAGGTGGGAGTGACGGTCGAGAAGCTCCGCCTCGACGAGCGGATCAATCACCAGGCGTTCCACGACTCGCTGACCGGACTCGCCAACCGCGTCCTCTTCGCGGATCGGGTCGTTCACGCCCTGGAGCGCCGCGCCGAGCCGGGTCACCTGCCCGCCGCCATCCTCTTCATCGACCTCGACGACTTCAAGGTGGTCAACGACACCCTGGGGCATCCGAGCGGGGACCTCCTTCTCCAGGGGGTGACGCGGCGGCTGAGGCGGGTCGTGCGGCCCTTCGACACGGTTGCGCGTCTGGGTGGCGACGAGTTCGCGGTCCTCATCGAGGACCTGGCCGGGCCGGAGGAGGCGGTGGCGGTCGCCGAGCGCTTCCTGGAGGAGCTCACCGGCGCCTTTGATCTCCACGGCACCCCGGTCACCATCGGGGCGAGCGTCGGCATCGCGATCGCCAACAGGCCGTCGATGACGTGCGAGCACCTGCTCCGGGAGGCGGACGTCGCCATGTACCGGGCCAAGGAGCGGGGCAAGGCGACCGTCGAGACCTTCGACGCCGGCATGCAGCGGGCGCTGGAGCGGCGACTGCTACTCAAGGCCGACCTGGAGCAGGCGGTGTTCGCGGGCGAGCTGTTCGTCGAGTACCAGCCGATCGTGGCGCTCGAGAGCGGGACCATGGTCGGCGTCGAAGCCCTGGCCCGCTGGGACAGCCTCGGCCTTGGCCGGATCGGTCCCCGCGAGTTCATTCCGGTCGCCGAGGCCAGCGGCCTGATCCGAGACATCGGCCGCCACGTGCTGCGCACCGCGTGTGAGCAGGCGGTGCGCTGGTCGGCGGGTTCGTCCGGCCGGGGCCTCTCGGTGAGTGTCAACCTCTCGCCGCGCCAGCTCCTGCACCCGGACTTCGCCGCGGAGGTCGCGACCATCCTCCATGAGGCCTGCCTCAGCCCGTCACTGCTCAACCTGGAGATCACCGAGAGCCTCCTGGTGGAGAACACGGCGACGACCCTGGAACGCCTCCGCGCCCTCAAGGATCTCGGGGTGACCATCGCCATCGACGACTTCGGGACGGGGTACTCGTCCCTTGGAGAGCTGAAGTTCCTCCCCGTCGACGTCCTCAAGATCCCCAAGTCATTCGTGGACAACGTCGCCACCGACGAGTGGGAGCGGGCGTTCCTCGCGGGCATGATCGGGTTGGGCCGGACGCTCGACCTTCGGGTCGTGGCCGTGGGGGTGGAGCACGCCGACCAGCTCGACGAGCTGCGTGAGATGAGCTGTGACCTGGCCCAGGGATTCCATTTCGCAGCTCCCCTCGACGCCGCGGGGGTGACTGAGCTGCTCTCCTTGCAGGCGGTCGGTTCGGCTGCCGGGCCCGGGGAGCCGCCGTGGAGGGCGGTCCAGTCCCGGTTGGCGATCGGCGACACGGGCGCCCTGTCCCGGACCGCCTGAAACCGGGTCTCCAGCTCTGCAGGCGGGACTGCGCCTCACGGCGGCAACCGTCCGGCACCCATTGCCGGCGGGGAGCGATCAGGTCAGAAGCGCGGGCGAGGCGCCGGGATGGCGGCCTTCAGCGGGCGCGCGTGCGGCACCCTCAGTCTCGCGGCAGAGAAGCCAGGATGGTCTCCGCGAGCGCGCGCGCCGACCCTGCCGTCAGCTCGACCGCAACCCTCGCTGAGGGGCCCCGCTCCGGGTTGAGGAAGTCGACGTTGAGAGTGTGCTCGGCGCCGGCGTGCTGGGGGTGGTCGAAGTAGACGGTGGCAGTGGTCACCGGGAACCACGTGGCCACGCCCTTGCCGCTGCCCTGCACGGCGACGGTCTCGGTCTGGTAGGTGCACATGGGGGGTCCTCCGCGCTCGTATGTCAGCCGCTGAGGTGGCGGCCAAACCACTCCCAGATCCGGGCCCACCCGTCCAGGGCGGCCTCGACGCGGTAGCTGGGACGGTCCACGCAGAAGAAGGCGTGGCCCGCGCCCTCATAGCTGTGGAACTCATGGACCTTGCCCAGACGGGTCAGCTCGGCGTCCAGCTCCGCGACGTGCTCAGGGGAGGGGAAGTGGTCCTCGGCGCCGAAGAGGCCGAGCAGCGGGCAGGAGAGGTCCGGGGAGAAGCCGAGCAGCGGCTCCCACCTGAAGGGTGCCTGCGGCGGCGGGGTGCCCACCACCCCCGCGCCGTAGCAGTCGACGGCGGCGTCGAAGGGAAGCTTGCAGGCGGCGAGGAAGGTCTGCCGTCCACCCGAGCAGTAGCCGATGACGCCCAGCTTGCCGTTGGACGAGGGGAGGGAGCGGAGATGGCGGGCGGCGGCGTCCACGTCTCCGACCAGGCGGCCGTCCGGCACTCCACCGGCCGCCCTGACCGCGGCGGCGGAGTCATCGGGGCCGGCGCCCTTGCCCTCGCGGTCGTGGAGATTGGGGCAGATGGCGAGGTACCCGGCGGCGGCGAAGGTGCGGGTCACCTCCTTGCTCCAGCGGTCCCACCCCGGCATGTGGTGGACGACCACGACACCGCCGAAGGGCCCGTCGCCGGTGGGCTGGGCGAGGTAGGCGCGGATCTCGTCGCCGTCGTGGCCGGCGATCCGGATGGTCTCCGCCGTCAGCGCGTCCGCGACGTGTGGCATGGCTCTGCTCCCGATGCGATCGCCGACGATTGCGGCCACCAATGTCGCACAGACGGGGCGCGCGGCGCGGCAGCGGTCGAGCGCTTCTGAACCGGCCGCGGTGGCGCGGTGTCCCGTCGCGAGGGCTGCCGGGGCCTGCCTTTCAGAGGCCGGCTGGTGAGATGAGAGGCGAGTGGCTGGTCACGGCTCCAGGTCAGAAGAGGGCGGAGGCCAACTCGCCGCGCAGCGCCTGCAGAGCCGGATCGCCCTGTTGCTCGACGAGAGCGCCGACCACCACCCGGCGGAGCTGAGCCCGCTGCGCCGGGGCACTGTCGCGGATGGCAGCGATGACGCGGCGCACGGCCGTGGGGTCGTCAGCGTCACCGGCCAGGGCGGCCAGCGCGGGATCACCGCCCCGGCGGATCTCGATCCGGGCCCGAAGGCCGTCGCAGACCTGATCGTCGCGAGCAGCGGAGAGCACCGCGTCGGCCTCGTCGATCCGATCGGCCTGGAGCAGGAGGGCTCCGAGGGCGCGGCGCAGGGTCACGTCATCCGGCTGGGCCAAGACCGCCGCGCGCAAGCTCGCCTCGTCGGAGGGAGGCGGCGGGGGAGGAGGCGCGGGGGCGAGCTGGGCGAGGAAGCGCTCCACCTGCGCTCTCGGCTGGAGCCCCACGAACTCTGCGACCAGCCGCCTGTCCCGGAACCCCTTCACCGCGGGGATGCCCTGGATGCCGAAACGTGCCGTGACCTCCGGGTTGGCGTCGACGTCGAGCTTGGCCAGGGTGACCCCGCCGTGCAGCGCGACCGCCTGCTCGAGGATGGGCCCGAGGGCCCGGCAGGGGGCGCACCAGCCGGCCCAGAAATCAACGACCACCGGGCGGACGGACGATGCGGCGACGACCGCGGTGTCGAAGGTGGCGTCGGTCACGTCGAGGAGGGGGGCGGCGGAGGTCATCGCCCTCGATTCTGACCGGCTGGCGCTGACCGACGCCTCGGTCGCGCCCCGGCGTGGAGCCGTGGCTCAGGAGGCCCTCCCGGTCGCTCCACAATGCGCTACCTTTTGCAACGTTCGTGGTGAGGACGCGACGGCGCTCTCGTCACCATCCACGGCCGGGCCGCCGGATCGCCACCGCGCCGCACACGCCCCGCCCACGAGGACCCCCATCAGCCGATGTCGCAGGAGCAGCGCGCGCTGGCCGCCCGGAGCCGAGACCGCCTGGCGCGGCGCTCCATCCTGGCACTCGGCTCCGCCCTGCGGGGGGGCACCCTCGTCGTCCGCGAGTGCTCCGGGATGAGCGTCCTTGGCCACGGTGGGACGTGTGCCCATATGACCATCCACGACCAGCGCGTGTGGGGCATGACGGCGACCGCGGGCGGCAACGGGCTGGGCGACGCCTACATGCGCGGGTACTGGGACACCCCGGACCTCACCGGTCTGCTTCGCCTCCTGGCTCATAACGTTGACCGGATCAACCGGCTGAGCTCGCCCCTCGCCGCCGCCCGACAGTTCACGGGACGGCTCCGCTCACACCGTCCGACCCGCGTGGCCGATCGGCGCAACATCCACGCCCACTATGACCTCGGCAACAGCTTCTTCGAGCTCTTCCTGGACCCGACGATGGCCTACTCGTGCGCCATCTTCGAGCCCGGCGACGACCTGGAGACGGCATCGCTGCGCAAGTTCGACCGCATCTGCGACCGGCTGCGTCTCACCGCCGGCGACCACCTCCTGGAGATCGGCACCGGCTGGGGCGGACTCGCCATTCACGCCGCCCGGCGTCACGGCTGCTGCGTCACCACGACCACGATTTCACAGGAGCAGTGCGAGTATTCGCGCGCTCGCGTCGCCGCGGCCGGCCTCTCCGATCGCATCACCGTGCTCGACCAGAACTACCGCGACCTCGAGGGCACCTACTCAAAGCTCGTGTCGGTCGAGATGATCGAGGCCGTCGACTGGCGACTGTACGACGAATTCTTCCGGTGCTGTGAGAGGCTGCTGGCCCCGGATGGGCTGGCGGTGCTGCAGGCCATCGTGATCGAGGACCGCGCCTGGTCGGCCGCGCGCTGGCGTGAGGATTTCATCAAGCGGTACATCTTCCCCGGGGGCTTCATGCCCTCGATCAGGTCGCTGGTCGATGCCGCCAACCGCGCCAGCGGGCTCCGGCTGGTGGAGCTCGACGACATCGGCGCCAACTACCCGGTCACGCTCCAACACTGGCGCGAGGCACTCGACGCGGCGCACGACCGCGCCGTCACCATGGGCTTCGACGAGCGCTTCTTGCGCATGTGGCGCTTCTACTTCGCGTACTGCGAGGCGGGCTTCCTGGAGCGCCGCATCAGCGACGTCCACATGACCTTTGCCGGCCGCGCGTGGCGGCGCATGCCACCGTCCGGCGACGCGCCGGCCGAGGTCAGCGACCCGCCGGGCGCGACCGGCGCTGGTCGAGGGCCTGCCTGACTCTGCCGCTGGCCTGGGTGGCCCCTCTCCCGGAGAGGGGCGTCAGGTGGGCGCGGAAGCCGTGGAGACGTCGGCTCATCTCGTCGAGAGCGGCGTCCGGCGTGTCCGCATTGCGGACCAGCGCGAGCAGCACCAGCGGGTTGCGATCGCGGGCCAGCCGGCCGAGCAGCTCAGCAGGCGTCGCCGGGTTGGCTGCCACCTGCGCCCGCACCGTGCGAGACCAGTCTCGCCCGAGCCGGGCGGCGAGGTGCGGGGAGATGGTGTCGTTGGCCGCCGCGCCGCGGCGCACCCGTGTCCGCCAGTCGCGAGCCAGGCGTTCGAGCAGCTCCGGGGGCGTCATCGAATTGAGCGCGAGCCCCTCTCTGACCTGGGCGGAGGGATCGGCGGCGAGCCGCGCCGCGACCTCCGAGGGCACCGCCCGGTTCGAGGCGACGGCGGCGCGCACCTCGCGCTCGGGGTCGCCCGCCAGCCGGGCCAGCACCTCCGGGGGTCCGGTCGCGCCCCGGGCCGCGCGCAGGCCGATCTCCCGCTTCGGGTCGGAGGTGATCGGCGCCGGCTTGTCGGTCGCGGCTTCCCGGTTGGCGGCGACCGCGGCACGTAGTGGTGGGGGGGCGTCCCGGTCGGCGTCGAGGTGGGGCAGCGTCTCCCTTGGGGCGTGCGGGTTGGCGGCGACGTGGCGGCGGACCTCCTGGGCCGGGTCGTGGCCGAGCCGAAGGAGGGCATCGGCCGGGGTCGCGGGGTGAGCGCCGACCTCGGCGCGCACTGTGGCGTCGCGGTCGCGGGCGAGCGCCCTGAGGACCGCGACGCTCGTCGATGGGTTGGTCGCCACCCGGCGTCGCACCAGCGGGATGTGGTCAGTGGAGAGCCGAGCGAGCAATGGGGGAGGGCAGGAGGGGTTGGCCGCCACCGCGCTGCGGACGCCCTCATCGGGGTCGGCGGCGAGTCGGGTCAGCTCGCCCGGCGCGGTCGTGGGGTTGGCGTCGTCGTAACCCGGATGAGGGACGATGACTGGCGACAGCTGGAGCGGGCCTGCGGGTGGCACACCGGGATGGTGGCACTCGGGCGGCCTCGCCCCGTCATCGGAGCAGGGCGCGAGAGCTGCATCGGCAGTCGCTCACCAGAGCATGCCGCGCCGATTGCCAGATCGCGCCGTCCCAGACCGCATGGAGGAGGAGGGGAGGTGGCGCGTGTCCGCATGTTGATGCGCGTCCCTGCGCCCGAAGGTCCTGGTGACAGTGGGTCGCATGGCCGTGGCACGGGTACGCGGGGGTTTCTAGACTGACAACCCATACATGACTGGAGTGCAGGAGAAGGGTGCGAGATTCACCACCGCATCCGGCACGCCAAAGTCGGCATCAAGGCCCCGGAGACTGCTTTCGGAAGATAGTCGCCAAGCTATGGGCCAAACCAAATAATCCAGTTAGGCAAGGGGATTTCCCGTGGGCAAGCGCCTCATGTCCGACCTTGGTTCCAGCTTTCTTGAACTTGACCGTCTGAGCGACGAGGACCGCTTGTTGCGGGACGAGGTGCATCGCTTCGCGGTTGATGTGCTGAGGCCGGCGGCGGCAGATCTCGACTCGATGGCTCCGCAGGATCGGGCGGCACCCGGTTCACCCTTCTTCTCAGCCATGATCGAGCTGAAAAGACTCGGTTTCCACGAGTTGTTCCTGCCCCTCGAGCCCGGAACGGAGGACCCCGACGGGCGCATCGCGGAGAGTAAGGCGCTGACGCAAGCGATCGTGCTCGAGGAGCTGGGTTGGGGCAGCCTTGGGCTCGCCACCGCATTCGCGTGCGACATGGTTCCGTTCATGTCGGTTGCCTCCTTCGGCTCACCGGAGCTCAAGAAGGAGATCTTCGAGCCCTGGCTCAACGACACCGAGGGCAAGTTCCACGGCTGCTGGGCCATCACCGAGCCGAATCACGGAAGTGATTACGTGTCGTTGTGGGACACCGGGGACGGGGAAGCCCCCAAGGCCCAGCTGATCGCCGTCAAGGAGGAGGGCGGTTGGCGGCTCAACGGCCAGAAGTCGGCATGGGTGAGCTCGGCCCCCGTGGCCACGCACGTCGCTCTCCACGCCCAGGCCGGTGCCGAGGGCAATCTACGCCGCGGCCTGTTCGCAGTGCTGGCCCTCGACACCCCGGGGGTCACCAAGGGCCCGGTCACCCAGCTGCTGGGCATGCACGACGAGCCGATGGGTGAGCTTTTCTTCAACGACGTGTGGCTTCCCGACGCCAACGTGCTGGTCCCCCCGGGACCTCTGTACATGCTGTTCGGCGACCAGCTGCTGTGCATGACCAGCGCCCTCATCTCTCAGGTCGCGGTCGGCGTGGCCCGTGCCGCGTTCGAGGAGGCGCTCGACTACGCACGTCAGCGGGTGCAGGGCGGCAAGGTGATCGCCGAGCACAAGAATGTCAGGCTGACCCTGTACAGCATGTTCGAGAAGGTCGAGTGCGCCCGCGCCTATGCGCGCAAGGCCCTGGAGCACGTGGTGCGCGAGACCGCCATGCTCGGTGGGACGGCCCCAGCGACGGCTTTCGCGTCGCCCCGCCACACCCGGGCCGCGCAGATCCTGACGAAGCGGATCGCTTTCGAGGTCGCCAACGACGCCGTGCAGATCTGGGGGGCGGGCGGCCTCAGCGAGGTGGCGATGGTCGAGAAGCTGTTCCGTGACACCCGGTGCCTGTGGGTCGAGGACGGCACCCTCGAGATGCTGGCTCTGAACGCTGCGACCGACATCGTCCGCCACTACGAGCACGAGACCTACAACCCGGCCGAGGTCATGGCCCGCTAGGACAGCTCGTGACTGGACGAGTTCCACTCGTCAATAATCAGCTCAACGATTAAGGGAACATCCCATGTCTTCTACGATGCTGGCCGGACGGCTGGATCTGGTGAACACCAAGTTCGAGATGACCCATATCGACGTGCCCGAGCCGGGGGTCGGCGAGGTGCGCGTGAAGGTCCGTGCGGCAGGGATCTGCCTGTCGGACGTCCACCTGATCGACGGGACCTTGACCAAGGACGACATCGCCGCCACGGGTGCGTGGCAGCCGACCGTCACCTTGGGCCATGAGGTCGCCGGCGAGGTGGAGAAGGTCGGGCCCGGGGTGCCGCCGATGTGGAAGGTCGGAGCGCGCGTCCTGCTCGCCGCGGGCAAGCGGTGCGGGTTCTGCCCGCCGTGCATCTTCGACAGCGGGCCATGCCTGCGGCCCCAGACCCGAGGTGTCAACTACGACGGCGGTTGGGCCGAGTACGCCATCACTCACTACCAGGCGCTGATTCCCATCCCTGACGACCTGCCCTTCGAGCAGGCCGCCGTGATTCCTGATGCCGTGTCGACGTCCTACGCAGGGCTGGTGCGGACAGGAGGCCTGCGTCCCGGTCGCTCGATCGGGCTCTGGGGCGTTGGCGGCCTCGGCGTGCATGCCGTCCAGATCGCCCGGGCCGTCGGCGGCGCTCCGGTCATCGCTCTCGATCCGTTGCCCAAGGCACGTGAGCGTGCGCTGGCCGCGGGTGCCGATCTGGCCTTGGACCCAGCTGACAGCTCCGTCGCCAAACAAATTCGGGTTGCGACCGGTGGGCTGGGTCTGGATGTCGCCGTCGATGTCGTGGGCGACCCCGTGGCACGTGAACAGGCCCTATCGGTCCTCGGACCCAAGGGTGTGTTCAGCGTCATCGGTTTGACCCCTCTCCCGCTCGCCATCCACAACTCCGTCTTCTTCTGCTACATGCAGCAGCAGATCCGCGGCCACTACGGCTATGAGAACAGCGACCTGTTGGACGTCGTCGGCCTCGTCCGCTGGCATCGGCTCGACTTGTCGGCGTCCGTCACCGGAGTGCTCGCGCTGAAGGACGCACCGGAAGGCGTGCGGCAGGTGTCTTCCAAGGAAGGCGACCCGATCCGGCTCATTCTCCAGCCCTGAGCGGGTGGAATCGGCTCCAGATGATGAGAAGATGGGAATGAGGGTCGTCGCCCTCTACAAATGGGCACCGAACCCCCAGGACGCTCAGGTCGATCCTGACGGCATCGTCGACTGGCGCCGCGCGACGGAGGCGTTGAGCGAGTACGATCCGGTCGCCTTCGAGCTAGCCCGAAGCCTTGCGGACCTCACCGGAGCGGAGGTGATCGGCGTCACCGCCGGTGGGTCCGCGGCCTCCAGTTCCTTGGCATGCAAGACTGTCTTGTCGCGAGGCATCGACAGGCTCGTGCTCGTCGCGGACGATCGGTTGAAGACTGCCGACAGCACGACGTTGGCGGCGGTGCTTGCGGCGTTGATACACCGCATTGGTGAGGTCGACCTGGTGCTGGCAGGGGTTTCATCGGTTGACGTCAACGAGGGCCAGGTCTCCATGACCCTCGCCGCCCACCTCGGGTGGATCGGCCTCGGCGGCGTCCGTGAGGTGGAGGCGACAGACCGGGGACTGAGGGTGAAGCGCGATGTACCGGGTGGCAGTGAGACGCTTGCGGTGGCCGGCGGGGCGGTCCTCACGGCAGTGGCCGATGCGGCAGTCCCGCGTCGTGCCGGTATGCGGGACATCCTTGCCGCCGCTAAAAAACCGGTGGAGCTCGTCAAGTTCGACGACCTCGATGTGCCCGAGGGCCAGGTCGTGGTGTCGAGGGTGGCGACCTCCCGCCCGGACAACGCGAGACGTCAACACGTGGTCGTCGAAGCAAGCGAACCCGCAGCGGCTGCCGCCCAACTGATCAGCGCGCTCCGCCAGCGCAACGTGCTGTAGGCGCGCGGGTCGTGTGCACAGAGAGGAACAACAGCAGATGAGTGCTTCCCTCGACACGTGGATCATCGTCGCTGACGATGCAGCGGTCGGCGGACTGATCGAGTTCGGCCGCTTGCGGGCGGGCAAGCTGGTTGCGGTCGTGGCTGGGCGCAAGAGCGTCGCCGACGAGGTGGCCACGGCGGGGGTGGACCGGGTCGTCTGGCTTGGACAGCCACCGGAGGGAACCCCCGTGGAGGCGTTCGCAGCCGAGGTGGCACGCCAGGTGGGGGAGGGGCTGCCGCGGGTCGTCCTCGGCCCCGACACCACGGCGGGACGGGCCCTGCTCGGTGCCGTTGCGGTTCGTTGTGGCGGTCCCGTCTTCACGCGTGTAAGCGCGCTGGACCTGGAAGGTGACCGTGTGACCCTGACACGCATCCTCTTCAGCGGAATAGCCGAATGTCGGGAGTCTGTCGACGGCGGCCCCGCCATCCTGGCCCTACCCTCCGGTGGACAGGTCAGCGCGACGGGGACCGCGATACCCGTTGAGCAGGTCGAGGCCACTCCGATGACGGTCGCCCTGGTCGTCGAAAGGCGCTCCGACGAGGGGGTCTCGGTCGACCTTCCATCTGCGCCGGTTGTGGTTGGGATCGGGCGCGGGCTCAAGGCCAAAGCCGATCTGACCCTCATCGAGGAATTGGCCACCGCGCTGGGCGCCGAGGTCGGCTGCAGCCGGCCGCTCGCCGAGGGCGTGGACTGGATGCCCAAGGAGCGCTACATCGGAATCTCCGGCCAGCACATCTCCCCCCGCCTCTACATGGCGGTCGGCATCTCTGGCCAGTTGCAGCACATGTTCGGGGTGCGTGACGCAGAAGTGATAGTGGCCGTCAACTCGGACGCCGATGCGCCGATCTTCTCCGAGTGCGACTACGGGCTGGTCGGGGACCTGTACCGGATCGTGCCGGCTTTGGTCGCAGCGCTCAAGACTGTCCGGTGACCAACTCCGGCGGGCCGGCCATCGATTTCGATGTGGCCGTGGTTGGCGCTGGACCGGCTGGCTCGGTCGCCGCCTACCGGCTCGCGAAGGCGGGGCTGTCGGTCGTGCAGGTCGAACGAGGGGCGACGCACGGCTCCAAAAACCTGTCCGGGGGCGTGCTCTACGGTCGGGTGCTCGACGACCTCTTCCCCGGTTACGCCAACGAGGCACCCGTCGAACGCAAGGTCACGCGTCACGTCGCGATGCTGATGACAAAGGACTCCGCCGTCGCCCTCGACCACAGCAGCCGCCTGCTGTCCGACCCTGTCAACGCCGTCACCGTCCTGCGGGCGAACTTCGACCCGTGGCTCGCGGCGAAGGCGGAGGCGGCGGGAGCGTTCCTTATGACGGGAGTTCGGGTCGACTCCCTGCTCACCGAGCCCGGCCCCAACGGCGCGCCAACGATCGTCGGCCTGCGAGCCGGTGACGACGAGCTGCGGACCCGAGTCCTGATCGCCGCGGACGGCGTCAACTCCTTCCTCGCGCGCAGCGTCGGGCTGACGGCCAAACCGCCGATCAACCAGTTGGGCATCGGGATCAAGGCCGTCGTCGGGCTTCCACGGCGAACGATTGAGGAGCGCTTCGCCCTCACCGACGACCAAGGCGCTGCCTTCGCCCTGGTCGGTGACTGCACCCTCGGCGTCGGCGGGGGAGGATTCCTCTACACCAACACCCAGTCGCTCTCCCTCGGCGTCGTCCTGCGCCTGGACGACCTCCTGCGTTCGGGTCATGGCGCTGCCGAGGTCTTTGACCACCTCTGCCAGCACCCCATGCTGGCGCCTTACCTCCGGGACGGCGAGCTCCTCGAGTACGGCTGCCACCTCATCGCCGAGGGCGGCTACGCGATGGTCGGCCAGCTGGCCATGAATGGCATGCTCGTCGCCGGTGAGGCGGCTGGGCTGACCATCAACAGCGGACTGGTCGTGCGAGGCATGGACCTTGCCATCGGCTCCGGCATCGCCGCCGCCGACGCCGCGGCGGAAGCCATCGCCAAAGGCGACACCTCGAAGTCGGGCCTGGCCGGCTACCGCCGGCGCCTTGAGGAGAGTTTCGTGCTCCAGGACATGCGCACCTACGCCCGCGCTCCGAAGTTCTTCGAGCGGCCCGAGCTCTACGGCGCGTACGAGGAGCTGGCCGCGAGCATCCTCCAGAGCACCTACAGCCTCGACGGCACGCCTCGCAAGCACCTCGCGCGCCTGGCCCGCCAGGCCCTCAAGACGTCACCCGTCAAGTTGAGACGGCTGCTCCGCGATGCAGTGGCAGGGGTGCGATCCCTATGAAGCAGACCACCATTCCGCAACGGCTCGCCGCTGACAGCTTCCACATCGACGAGGACGAGTCGCACATCACCATCGACCAGGAGCTCTGCCGGTCCACCGGGACCGCCAAGGCCCTCATCGCCGTCTGCGCAGCCGGCGTGTACCAGGAGCGCGATGGGCAACTCGTCGCCGACTACGCCGGCTGCCTCGAATGCGGCTCGTGCTTTGCGGTTGCAGCGCCTGGCGCGATCCAGTGGCACTACCCTCGCGGCGGATACGGCGTCAACTATCGGGAAGGGTAGACGTCCAGCCAGATGTGCCGCGCCGGGGATTTGCTCGGGCCGATGGCTGCGGGGTTCCAGGAGGCGGCGGAGGCCCAGAGTCGGTCGCGCCAAGGGATCGACGGGCCGAGTAGCCAAGGTAATCTTCTGGCCATCTGTTCCAGGACCGACGACCCCGTCGGCACCGACCAGCATCGTCAGTGTGGGGCCAGTCGCGACTGGCGTCACACTGGACTGGGTAGAGCCCGTAGCGGGGGTGACTGACGGCACCACAGTGCTGAAAGTCCTCGGTCCGGGTCAAATAACCATCGAGCATGTCGGCGTGGTGATCGATCCCACGTCCGCGCCGGTCGTCGTTGAATGGTCCGGGGTCGAGCCGGTGACCGGGACGCTGACTGACGCGGTGTTGGCTGCACCCGGTTTGGCCACAGCGCAGGCGGGGGAGGCCCTCGAAGGGAGAGTGCAAAAGGCGGCTGGCGTCGTAGTCAGCTCAGGAGCCTTCTACGACATCGTCACGCTTCTCCAAGTCTCTGGCCGCTTCTCACAGTCCTGGACTATTCAAGATACCGACGTGAGTTATCGGATTGGGAGCGGTACGTCCCAAACGCTGCAGATCCCGGAGCGGGTGCAGGTAAGTAGCCAACAGGCTGGGTCACAGCCTGATCCGGCCGGGAGGGGCGATGGAGGGCGTTACCGCCGACGTCTCCCTAGTCCCGCTTCTTACTCCTGATAATGTATCTTATCAGGAACAAGAGGCGGGGAGGCCCGCGCGAGGGTGCGGCTCCCGAGGAGCACCAGCCTGTGGGCAGCCGTCCTGCCGGAGAGCCCCGTTGTCGCCGCTCGGCCTATGCCATGATCGGCGCCGTGGCCAGTGAGACCGACCGGCGGCTCGGCGTCCTGAGGCGCCGGACCGCGACGACGCTCATGGTGCTCGTGGTGCAGTTCCTGATCGGTGTGTCCGTCAACCTGTACGTGACCATCCCGACCCATCATCCCGGGGCCGGCAGCGGTCCGTACCTGAGCGGCGCGGTCAGCAGCGTCCTCTGGAGCTTCACCAGCGGGCTGCCGCTGCTCGTTGTCCACGTTGTCATCGGCGCCGTCCTGCTCCTGAGCGGCATCGAACTGGTGGTCCATTCGGCGCGCGCGGGACGCCGGGCCGCCGTGTGGCTGGCGGCCGTGGGCCTGACGGCGATCATCTTCGCCGGTTTCAACGGGGCCAGCTTCCTCAAGTACAACCAGAACATCAGTTCGATGCTCATGTCGGCCGGATTTGCTCTGGCGGTGATCTGCTACGTGACGATCCTCAGCCTCGCCGGCCCAGACAGTTCGCCAGGTAGCCGTCACGGAGCGCGTCTGCCTCGCACATCGGCGCGGAGCTGATCCCGAGCCGCTGGCTGACCAGAACGTCAGTCCCGACGATCTGCCAGATATTCGATCAGGATTTCCCCGAACCCCAGGGTGGTCGTGGACGATGAACTCGGAGTGGACCACTTGCCGGGCGGGAATCTTCGCCAGGAAGGGGTCATACAGTGAATCGCCGAACTCCAGGGTCCCCTCCCCCACCCACAATTCGGTGATGCCATCGGGATCGATCAGCAGGCTGCTTTCACTCGTCACACGCCTGGTAGAGATGGCACGCCGCCTCCCCCACGAACGCCCCTGAGCCCGGTCCCGGCCTCAGGGCAGGATCCCGCCCACCCCGATCGATACCGAGAGCGCAACCACCACGACCAGGGAGAAGCGGAACACCCTGCGTCCCCAAGCGGTGTCGTCCACTGCCCTGAAGCCGCGAAGGCCGAGCACCAACCACGCGGCACCGGCGGTCGCCGCGATGACCAGTGAGGTGATCCCGGCACCGCCGACCAGCGTGAGCGCGGCGGCTGCGCCCAGGAATGCCCCCATGCAGAGCACCATCTCCAGCTTGGTGGCTCGCATCCGCTCGGCCACGATCATCGCGGGCAGACCGGCGGCACGGTACTCATCGCCGCGGTAGATGGCGATCGCCGCGAAATGCGGAATCTGCCAGAGCGCAAGCATCACAAAGAGCACCACCACGGTGGCGTCGATCCGTCCCCTGGCGGCACAGTATCCCCCCACCACCGAGGCCGCGCCGGGGAGGGCGCCGATCACGGTTGCGTGAGCTGAGCGCCGCTTGGCCAGCGCGTAGCCCACCGTGTAGAGGAGAAAAGCGCCGGTGCCGATGGCGACCGTGAGCCAGTTGACGAACACGGCCAGAACGGCGACCCCGGCGCCGCCCAGGAGCCCGTACAGCGCCATCGCCCTGCCCACCGACACCGTCCCGGTTGCCAGGGGCCGGTTCCGAGTGCGCGGCATCTTCCGGTCGATCTCCCGATCCGTCAGGTTGTTGACCGCGCACGCGGCCGCCGCCACCAGCGCCGTACCCAGCAGCGCCGGCGCCAGGGTGAAGGTGGCCCGACCTCGAGCGGCGAGCATGAAGCCCGCCGCGGCGGTGAGCACGTTGGCCAGGACCATCGACGGCTTGGCCACGGCGAGATAGGCCCGCCAGCCGCGCATGGCCTAGATCCCCTGCTGGGAGTTCATGTACTGCTCCTGCTGAGGGATGGTCATCCGGCTGTCGAGGTTGCGCATGATCCAGAGCGAGCCGAGCACCAGGATCAGCACGATGATCACCATGGCGACGAACATGAGGAGCTTCCAGCGCGGCCGCGACTCGGTGCCGAGGTGAAGGAAGCAGTACAGCTGAGTGCCGAACTGGGCCAGCGCGACGACCAGGATCACGGCGATCAGCGGTCCGGTGGGCAGCACCTGATCGGTGACCATGAGGTAGGCCGCGATCGTGAGGAGGATCGAGATCGCGAACCCACTGACGTAGGAGCGCACCCCGGCGTGGGCCAATCCCGAATCGAGCCGCTCGGTGCCGGCGTGCTGGCTCATACCCGCGCCGTTCCCATCAGGTAGACGATGGTGAAGATGAAGATCCAGACCAGATCCAGGAAGTGCCAGAAGATGCCGAGCAGGGTGAGGCGGCGGATGTTGCCCCGGGTCAGCCCCGACCCCAGCACCCGGCTGATCATTACCACCATCCAGATCAATCCGATCGTGATGTGGGCTCCGTGGGTCCCGACCAGGGTGAAGTACGCGGAGAGGAAGCCGCTCCGCGACCACCCCGCCCCGGTGGTGGCCAGATGGTGGAACTCGGCGAGCTCCAGAGTGAGGAAGGTGACGCCGAGCGCGAAAGTCGCGGTGAACCAGGCGACCACCGCGTTTTTCCGGCCGTCGCGTGCCGCCAGCATCCCCAGACCGCAGGTGAAGCTGCTCGTGAGCAGGGCCATGGTCTCGACGAGCACATAGGGCATGTCGAAGAGCTGGTGGCCGGACGGGCCGCCCGCGGTGTTCTTGTGCAGGACCGCGTAGGTCGCGAACAGGCTCGCGAAGAGGACGCAGTCGGTCATGAGATAGACCCAGAAGCCGAACACGGCTCGGTCGTCGGCCTCCACCTCGTGGTCGAGGTCTTGAACGGCGCGCGCGGCCTGTACGCTCATGCCAGACCCGCCCTCGCCCGGGACCGCTCGATCCCCTCCACCTCGGCGGCGGTGATGACGCGCTCACTGTCATCGGTGGCGGTGGTGCGGATCGCCAGGACCACGATGATGGCGAGGATCGCCAGCGGGGTCGCCCAATACATCTGCCAGATCAGGGTGAAGCCGACCACGAACGCCAGCATCCCGATCGCCAGCCCGGCCGGGGTGTTGGCCGGCAGCAGGATGTCCTCATAGCGGACCGCTGCGGCGCCGGAGGCGTCGCCCCGCTGCTTGGCCGCCCAGAACGCGTCCCTGCCCTCCACCACGGGCAGCACCGCGAAGTTGTAGACCGGGACGGGAGAGGGGATCGACCACTCCAGGGTCCGGCCGTTCCACGGATCCCCGGTGGTGTCGCGGTTCTGCTTCCGCCGTTGCACGCTGAGCAGCAGTTGCAGCAACATGATCGCCACGCCCACTGCGATGATCGCCACACCCAGGCCCGCCACCACGAAGAGCGGCTGCCAGCCGGTGTCGGAGGCGTAGTGGCTGGTCCGCCGGGTCGCCCCCATGAAGCCGAGCAGGTAGAGGGGCCCGAAGGCGAGCACGAAGCCCACGATCCAGCACCACGCCGAGTACTTGAGGAGCCGATCGTCCATCTTGAAGCCGATGACCTTGGGAAGCCAGTAGATCAGCCCCGCGAAGTCACCGAAGAGCACCCCGCTGACGATCATGGTGTGGAAGTGGGCGACCAGGAACAGGCTGTTGTGGAGCTGATAGTCGATGGCCGGCACCGCCAGCATGACCCCGGCGACCCCGCCCATCGTGAACAGAAACACGAAGCCCATGAAGAAGTACATGGGCGCGCTGAAATGGATCCGGCCCCGATACATCGTGGCCAGCCAGTTAAAGATCTTCACCCCGGTGGGAATGGCGATGACCATCGTCATGATCCCGAAGAAGGCGTTGACGTCGGCCCCCGCCCCCATGGTGAAGAAGTGGTGCACCCAGACTGTGAAGGAGAGCAGGGTGATGGCGGCCAGCGCCAGGACCATCGAGACATACCCGAAGAGCGGCTTACGTGAGTAGGTCGCGACCACTTCCGAGAAGATCCCGAAGGCGGGCAGCACGAGGATGTACACCTCAGGGTGGCCCCATGCCCAGATCAGGTTGACGTACATCATCATGTCGCCGCCTGCGCCCGCGGTGAAGAAGTGGGTGCCCACGGCCCGGTCGAGAAAGAGCAGTGACAGGGTCACGGTGAGGACGGGGAAGGCGAACATGACCAGGAACATGCTGCACAGCACGCTCCAGCTGAAGAGTGGCATGCGCATCAGGGTCATCCCCCGACAGCGCATCCGGAGGATGGTGACGAAGAAGTTGATCCCCGAGAGCAGGCTGCCGATGCCGGCGATCTGCAAGCTCCAGATCCAGTAGTCGACCCCCACCCCCGGGCTGTACCGGAGTTCGGAGAGCGGCGGGTAGGCGAGCCATCCCGCCGCCGAGAACTCACCCACGCCGAGGGAGGCGTTGATGAGCACCATCCCGGCACAGAACAGCCAGAAGCTGGTGGCGTTCAGGAAAGGGAAGGCCACGTCGCGAGCCCCGATCTGGAGCGGCACCACCAGGTTGATGATGCCGAACATCAACCCCATGGCGACGAAGAAGATCATGATCGTGCCGTGAGCTGAGAAGAGTTGCTGGAAGGTGCTGGTCGGGACCACGCCGGCGGCGGCCCCCACCGAGGTCGCCTGCTGGGCGCGCATGAGGACCACGTCGACCCCACCCCTGACCAGCATCAGCACCGCCACGATGATGTACATGACCCCGATCCGCTTGGGGTCGACCGTGGTTAGCCACTCCTTCCAGAGCCAGCGCCAGCGCCGCAGGTAGGTCACCAGGGCGACCGCGGCGACCAGCCCGAGCCCGATCGAGACCACCGCCGCCTGGGTCACCAGCACGCTCGGGAAGAGGTTGCTCCAGGTGAGCCGTCCGAAGATCCCGGCGACGGTCATCACGCCGCCTCGTGGGCCGGCTCGGCGCGCTCGCCGCCGGCCACCGCCGCGGTCATGCCGACCGCCGCGCCCGCCCCCTGGTGGTAGCTGCCCACGATGGTCTCGAAGAGCTGCGCGTCATCGTCGACGTAGTAGGACACCGGGGCATTCGACGACGGTTGAGCGAGGCTCGCATAGCTCGCCGCGTCCAGGTGCTGCGCCGAACCTTGGGCCCTCTCGACCCAGGCCTGGAAACCGGCGGCCGAGACCGAGACGGCCTGGAAGTTCATCGTGGAGAAGCCGACTCCGCTGATGTTGGCCGAGAGGCCGGTGAAGCTGCCCAGAGCGGTGGCCTTCAGGTTGAGCTGGGTCTGCATCCCGGGCATCGCATAGATCTGGCCGGCCAGTTGAGGGACCCAGAGCGAGTTCATGGGTGCGTCGGAGGTGATCAGCAGGCGGACGGGGGCGCCCTCGGGAATCACGAGCCGGTTCACCGACGCGATGTGCTCGTCGGGGTAGATGAACAGCCATTTCCAGTCCAGGGCCACGACCTGGACGGTGGTGGTCCGGGCGCTCGGGCCCAATGAGCGGTAGGGATCCAGCGTCTGGGAGCTGACCCAGGTCACCACCGAGAGCACCACGATGAGCAGGGTGGGCAGCCCCCACCACACCAGCTCCACCTTGGTGTTGCCCTCCAGGGTGGGGTCGTACGTCGCGTTGCTGCGACCCTCGCGGTATTTCACCGCGAAGGCGATGGCGAAGACGTAGACGGGAACGACCACTAGGAGGCTGAGGGCGGCGGCGAAAACGATGAGATGAAACTCTTCGAGGGCGATGGTGCCCTTGGGATTCAGGACCTGGATGTTCACGGTGCGCAGATAGGCGACCAGGCCCACCAGGACAGCCGCGACCACGATCACCGCCGCGGCGGCGCGCAAGCTCAGCCGGGCTTTCCTGCTCATCCTGAAGTGATGCATCAGGCAGCGAATCGAGCCATTCCCCGGAGGCCCCACACGAACCCTGGAAACGCTATTGCGCTCATCGAAACGACCGGAAGCATACTCGGTCGATACTCATTTCCCCTAGGGCCAATCGACCTTCGTAGTCCTAGAAGATCGGCCCGCAGCCGCACACGGTGATTGGACCGCGCTCGGCCTGTCAAACAGGGGGTCACTCCTGCTGGGCGGCCACCGCCGCCATCAGCGCCCCCGGCGAGTGACCCCTGACGGCTGCGCATCATGCCCGCCGGCACCCCGGGTCTCCGGCCCTTCGGGGCGATGCTGATGTCGGTGGGCTTTGCCGTGGCCGTTGTCTGCTACTCGGTGAACCTCCGTCTGTCCGCTTGAGTCCGCGAGTCCTCTCCCCTCCCCCACCCTGAAACGCACCAAGTGGTGCACCCGCGCCCGATGGAGTTGCGAGAGCCGTCTCCAGCCGCCAGGGTGTCCCGGCTCACGCGCCCCTGACGAAGGCGGGATCCGCGTAGGCGGGGTCGGGATACCGGTAGAAGCCCTCGCCCGCCTTGACACCGGTGTGGCCGCTGTCCACGTAGCCGCGTAGCCAGTCGGCGTTGGCGCGGAGTTGCGCGTCCCCGGTCACCCCCGCCCAGTACTCGGTGATGTGCCAGGCGGTGTCGATGCCGACAGCGTCGAGCGCGCCGAAAGGCCCGACCGGCATCTTCATGATCGCCATGCAGGCGCGGTCGACGTCCTCGACGGAGGCCACGTCGTTGGCCACGAGGGTGATCGCAGCCCGGTTCATCGCCGTGTACACGGCGTTGAAGACGTACCCGATGCTCTCGCGGTGCATCCGGATCGGGATCTGTCCGAGCCGGCGGGCGAACTCGACCAGCAGCTCGGTGGTCTCGTCGGACGTGCCCGGATGCGGCATCACGTCGGCGACGTTCGCCGACCACACGGGAAGGTGGAAGTGGAGCGCCGCGAATCGGTCCGGTCGCCCGGTTGCCTCGGCGTACATCGACGGAAGCAGCGTCGAGGTGTTGGTCGCGAACACCGCCCGGGGCGGGCAGAGCTGGTTGAACTGACCGAGAACCCGTCCCTTGAGCTCGGGATCCTCCGGCACGCATTCGACCAGGAGGTCGGCGGCGGCGCCGGCTCGGGCCGCATCCGCGGTCACGGTCAGCCGGGCCAGCGACGCGTCGAGCTCGCCGGCGTCCAGGGCCCCCTCCGACACCTGAGCTTCCGCGTATCCGTGCAGCCGGCCGGGCGCCGCCTCTCGGGCAGCGGCGTCGGTCTCGTAGACGACGACGTCATAGCCGTGGGTTGCGGCCTGGAGGCCGATCTCCAGGCCCATCGTGCCGCTTCCGATCACGAGTACCCGGTGCACGTCCTCGATGCGCATGGCATGCCTCCCGCCGACACCCGAACCGACTCCGGCAGGAGAGACCCGTGGGGTGAGGAGGGCCCGGCGGTCACCGTGCCAGCCTGCCCATTGGTCTGCCGACCGGTGGTGCACAGCCTAACCTCGCCCGGTTCGGGCCGCCAGGGGCCTTCGATCCCTGCTTAGGCGGTCGCGGGGTGGGATCGACCTTCGCGCGTTCCATGACGACCACCGGGCCGCATCATTACCCCGATGCCGGCTCGAGTTTCCGAGAAGCGTCGCCCCACCGCGCCGCATCGCCCCCGCCTCCCCGCCTGGGTCGGCCAGGTTCCGGGTCCTGACGACCCGCTGCCCGACCAGGTCCAGCAGTTCCTCGACTATCTGCGGGTGCAGCGAAATCGCCCGCTCACGACGGTCCGCGCCTACCGGTACGACCTCGCCAAGTTCGTCGCCTTCGCCCGCGTGCGCGAGCCGGGCGGTGTGCTCTGCGACGGGCTCGACGCCGCCGCCCTCCGCCGCTACCAGATCGAGCTGGCCGAGGCCCTCCCCAACCCGCGCACCCGGGCCCGCGCCCTGGTGGCGCTGCGCCAGTTTCTCCGCTACGCGTACGACGAGGGCTGGACCGCGGCCGAGCTCTCGCGACGTGTGGTCGTGCCCCGCTACATCGTCGGCGACCCCCATCCGATCGCGACCGAGACGGTCCCCCGGCTGCTCGCCGCCCTCCCCCGGGAGGGATTGCGCGATCTTCGCGACCGCGCCCTGGTCCATTTCCTGATCAGCAGCGGCTGCCGGATCAGCGAGGCGTGCGGCCTTGACCGGGGCGACATCCGGCCCGAGGGGTTCCGGGTTCTCGGCAAAGGGGGCAAGCACCGCTCCGTCTTCCTCACCGAGGACGCATGGAAGGCCGTCCGCGAGTACCTGCTCGCGCGCGGGCAGGATGCCTCTCCGGCGCTCTTCATCAGCGTCGCCCACCCTGACATGCCGGGTGGGCGCGTCCTCGCCGGCAACCGCCTCACCACGGACGGGGCACGCCGAGCGCTGACGGCCCTGCGGCGGAGATTTGCCCTCGACCCGGAGGCGTTCCGTCTGATCGAGGGGCTGCGGAGCCCGCACACCGCCCGCCACACCGCGGCGACCACCCTGCTCGAGGCGACGGACGGCGACGTCCGGCTGGTGCAGGAGGTTCTGGGCCACGCCACCCTGGAGACGCTTCGCATCTACACCGAGATCACGGACCGCCGCAAGCGCGCCGCCTACGCGCGCCTCGGGGATTACCTGCGGGAGGTCGGCGAGGACTGACCCGGGGCCTCAGATCAGCTTGAGCTCCGGCCTCGCGTCCGCATGAAGGATCTCCGGCTCGATGGTGATCACCGCGGTGACGCTGTTGGCAATGAAGCAGTCGTGGTGGGCGCGCTCCATCAGTTCGCGCACCCTATCCGGGTCTCCGGTGGCGACGACCACCCTCGGCCGTAGGGTGATCCCCGTGATCCGAACAGGTTTGTCATCGTCAGGCATCAAAGCCTCGGCGCTGTCCTCATAGCTGACCACGTCGATGCCCTCGCGCGCGACCAGGGCCAGGAAGCTGAGCAGCTGGCAGGAGCTGGCGGCGGCGAGCAGGAGCTGCTCGGGGTTGGGCAGCTCTGGATCCCCCCGGAAGGCCGGGTCGGCGCTCATGGTCAGGCTGACGTTGCCAGGAGGCGCGTCCACCCGATGGGTGCGGTCGTAGGTGGCGTAGCCGTCGCCGGTGGAGCCGTGCCAGGCCAGCTCGGTCCGGTACCGGTGAATGTGATCCCTCATGGCGAGATCGATTCTAGATGCGGGCGGACCGGCGCAGGTCCGTCCTGGCGGTCTCCAGGCCCGCGGTCCGAAGCCAGACATCGACGATCTCCAGGAACCGCTCGGGCGCCTCGAGCATCGGGATGTGGCCGACATCGTCCATGACCTGGAGATCCCAGTCCGGGCGCTCCCGGTGCGCGTCGAGCGCGGCGTCCACCCGCACCAGCCGGTCGGCCGCGCCGTGGACGATCAGGGTCGGGACCCGGACCCGGTCGACGATCCTCGCCAGCATGCCCGGGTGGGCGAGGGCGAGGACGATCGAGCGGGCGGCTTCGACGTAGGCGCCGTCGTTGTCCGGGATCCGACCGCGCGTCCGCTCGAGCTGCACGTGCGCCTCGACCACATCGGGCGGGATCCGCTCGAAGTGCTCCGCGTTGAGCCGGAGCGCGCCTTTCACCAGGTCGCCGACGGAGGCGCGATCCCGGACGCGCCGGAGCAGGCTGCGGCCGAGCGGCGACAGCAGGTAGGAGGCGAAGGAGATCACCACCGCTCGGGGGCGCCGCTGGCGCCACGGCCCCGGGAGCACCGCGTCCACGAGCACGAGGCCGGCGACGAGATCGGGATGCAGCGCCGCCTCGGCGAGGGCGGTGAGACCGCCCATCGAGTTGCCCATGAGGAGGATTGGCCCGTCGCAGGTCTGGCGGATCAGGCGATGCAGGAGGGCCCGCTGGGCGGCCACCGTCGCCCGGCGGCCGGTGACCGGGCTGAGGCCGAATCCAGCCAGGTCGGGCGCCAGCACCCGTCCATACCGCGCCAGCTCCGGCGCCACGCGCATCCAGTTGAGGTGGGAGCCGCCCAGCCCGTGCACCAGGATGGTCCGAACCGGCCCCTCGCCCCACTCGGCGACGTGGACCGGACCATCGACGTCGATGGTGGTCGAGCGGATCGTCGGGAGCCGCCCGTCCGTCCGATCGTCCCGGTTCCGCATGGCGACGCTACCTGCCGGCCGGCTCGGTGCGGCCCTCGGGGCGGCTAGGATCCGCCACCCAGACGTTGCCGAGGACCTGGACCTCGCCGGCGAAGCCGCCGGCCCAGGCGGCGGCGACGGCACCCGCGATCGGGGGGTGCAGCTCCAGCCCGAGCAGCTCGTCACGGCTGACCCAGCGGACCTGGTCGATGGCCGGGTCGAGGGCCGGGTTGACCCCCGCACCGCTGCTCGTCACGACCCCCAGGCCGCCAGGTGGTCGCCCCACTGCCACGGTGGCCGCGAAGACGAGGTTGACAAGGTGGCGCCCGCCGGGCTCGATGGCGTCACAGACGATCAGGAGACGGCCGATCTCCGCCTCCAGACCGGTTTCCTCACGGACCTCCCGGCGGGTCGCCTCGACGAGGGTCTCCCCCATCTCCACCCCTCCCCCCGGCAGCAGCCAGTAACGATGCGCACCCTTGCGGTGGGCGACCAGAAGCAGCCGGTCGGCGGCGGTGAGGCACACGGCGACCCGGACGCGAGGCTCCATGCAACGGATTATCGGCAGAACCTTGACAGCGAACGGGTGTTTGCCATAAGCTTGGCGTCATGCAAACAGACGTTCCCTCTGGGCGGCGATGCCCCGGTCCCGGCCGCGGTGCGCCGCGGAGCGCCGGGACTCCGGCGCGGGCGACCCGGCCGTGATCAGCGACTTCCAGCCCGCCCAGCGCGCCCTGCGGCACCGCCACCGTCCGATCGGGCGAGCCCTCCTCGGTGCGGCGTCGGTCGCCTGCATCGGCTGGGCGCTGGTCGGAGGCGTGGGCGCGACCACGGCTCCCACCGCTGCCGTGACCGTGGTCGTGCGCCCGGGGGACACCGTCTGGAGCATTGCTGAGAGCCACGCCGGCGGCGGTGACGTCCGCGACGAGGTGGCGCAGATCCTCTCCGCCAACCGCCTCAACGCCCCCATCATCCAGGTGGGCGAGACCCTCGTCATCCCCTCCGCCTGACGCTGTCGTCATTCCCTCCGACTAACCCGTGGGGAACGTGACCGGATGGCGGGGGCCCCTCGCCCCAGGGGCCCGATCTCAGAGAGCCGTGTAGCCGATCTGGGCGAGCGCCGTGTGGATCGGAATCGCGTAGGCGAGGTGCAGCGGGCAGACGGTCGCAGTTGCGCAGGGCGCGCTGTCCGAACCGGCGGCGATGAGCCCGATGACGTGGCCCGTGGCGTCCACCAGCGCTCCACCGGAGTCGCCCGCGAAGATCGAGGCCTCAGCCTCGATCACGCCGTCCAGGTCGATGGTGCCAGAGCCGACTCCGTAGCTCACGCTGCGATGGAGCGCCACCAGGCGGCCCGCCACGGCCTGGGGCAGCTGTCCGAGCCCCATCGCGTTACCGATGGCGAGCACGGGGTCGCCGACCGCTGTGGATGAGGCCGGCGCGAGCTCCGCAGGCTTCAGGGTGGGGGCGTCCTGGACCTGGAGGAGGGCCAGGTCGTCGTCGGGATCCGTGAGCACGACCGTCGCGGCATGAACCATGCCGGCACCTCCCACGCGCACTCCGACGAAGAGGTCATTGCGGATCACGTGGTAATCGGTGAGGACCAGGCCCGACGAGGAGAGGATGATCCCTGTACCCAGGATCTGGGTCCCCGCCCGGTCGGCGAAGGTGATCGTGTCCACCAGGGACGGCTGCACCTGGCGGCTCAGGCGCGCGACGCTCACCCCGGCCGGAGGAGCGACGGCGCCGCCCCCCGGGGCGCCGGCGAAGCTCAGCAACCCCACCTGGAACGCGATGAGGAGGGGCAGGGCCCGGCACGTCAGGGCCCGAAGACGCCCCCTCTCTCCCCCTCCGTACGAGACGGGCTGGGCGCACATGGCAGGATCGCCTTTCGGAATTCTTAACGATTCTTAAACCGGTCCCATCCTAGTCCATAACCCGCGCCATTTCCTGCACCCCGCCGAACTGGCCACGCCCGGTTTGATGGCTCGGGTCCGCCCGCGTCCGTGCTCGAAGGGGGCATGATCTCCGGTACCGTACGCACAGGGGAATCAGCGCCACGCGCCCTCGCAGGGGTCGCCCCAATGGCCACGTGACGGCATCAAACGTCAGGGACACGTGAGAGAACAGGCAGTCATCCAAAAGAGGGCGTCGACCGTCCCCTACCAGATCGCGGCCCGCACCAGCCGGCCTGCGCAGGAGGTCCTCGCGCAGTTCGACATCGAGCGGGTGCCGGGGATGGTCGTGGCCGAGCGCGGCGTCCACTACCTGGTCATCCGGCCAGTGCGGCGAGTCCGCTACGGCGGTGAGATGGCCGCCGGCTTCGCCATCGTCATCGTCCTGGCGCTACTCATCCTCACCGCGGTCACCCCACTCGTGCTGGTGGCACTGCCGGTGGCTGTCGTGCCAGCCCTGCCGCTCCTCCTCGACCACCGTCCGGACCTCGCCCTCAGCGCGATCGAGGAGGAGGGACAGACACGGGTGACGGCTCACGGGCAGGCTTCCCCGGACCTGGCCGAGTACCTCGACCGCTACCTCGAATCGCTGCCCGTGGTGGAACCGTCACCCCCAGAGGCGGACGGGGAAGACGACGGATGGGCCGACGCCGAGATGGGGGAGGACCCCTTCAGCGAGTAGCAGGGTGCGGAAGAGCCCGCGGCGCTGACCGCCGGCTGCTATTGCGGCCCGGTGGGGTCAGCGGACGACGCGGATCACCGCGGCGACCACTCCCTCGATGGAGAGCTCCCCGCTCACGAAGATCGGCGCGTAGCTGGCGTTTTCGGGTTGGAGGCGCACACGACCGCCCTCGCGGAAGAAGCGCTTCACGGTCACCTCGCCCTCACCGGTCGCCTCGTTCTCGATCCGGGCCACGATGATCGTCCCGTTCGGCGGCGCGTCACGCCGTGGCCTGACGACGACCATGTCGCCGTCCAGGATGCCGGCGTCGATCATGCTGTCGCCGTGGACGGTGAGGGCGTACGCCCCGTCGTCACCGGCCAGCTCCTGACCCACCGTGATGTGGTCCTCGACGTTCTGCTCGGCGAGCACCGGAGTGCCCGCGGCGACCCGGCCGATCAGGGGGAGGGTGAGCACCCGCGGCTCGCTGCGGATCGAGGCCGGCTCGTGGCCGACCACCTCCACGGTGCGCGACTTGGTGGGGTCGCGGCGGATGTAGCCCTTGGCCTCGAGGGAGTTGAGATGGTTCTGCACCGTCGAGGACGAGCTGAGACCTACCGCCAGACCGATCTCACGGACCGTCGGAGGGTAGGCATGGGTGCGCGTGTGCTCGCGGAGGAACTCGATGATCTGCCGCTGGCGCGGGTTGAGGGCGTCTGCCATGTCGTCTGTCTCACCTCTCAGCGTGTCGGGGCAGGCCCGACTTTAGCATGGCCGGCGCCGAAACGCAAACGGATGTTCCTGACGTATGTTCGGTCCCCGGGGCGTCTCGGGATGCCGCGAGCCGGCCGGGTCCAATGGCCCCGTGCGCAGGCCGGATCAGGCGTCCTCAGTCAGCGCGACCGCCCTAGCGAGCAGCTCGTCGAGATCGTCTCCCCTCTCCCGGCGGAGCCATACCACGCTCGGGTCGGCGCGGAACCACGTGCGTTGAGCCTTGGCGTAGCGGGCCGTCCTGCGCACGATCTCGGCGGTGGCGCCGGCTTCTGACAGCTTGCCGTCGAGGACCGCAAGGGCCTCGCGGTAGCCGATGCCGGAGGCATCCAACGCCTCCGGGGGTACCCCACGCTCGAGCGCCGCAGCCGTCTCCTCGAGCAGACCGCCGGTCAGCATGCGGCGCGCTCGGTCCGTGATCCATCCACGGTGAAGGTCGGGTGCGACGTCGAGGCCGATCCTGACGCTCGGACGGGTGGCGCCCCTCCGGACCCGTCCCGCCAGGCTCCCGCGCGTCTCGACGATCTCCATGGCCCGCACCACGCGGCGGGGGTTGCAAAGGTCGATGCCGGCGGCACCCTCCGGATCGCGTTGCCGGAGCTCGCCGGCGAGCTCTGCGAGCCCCTCGGGAGTGCCGGCTCTGGCGTTCAGCTCGGCCCGGCGGGCCGGGTCGGGCGGGGCCCCGTCCAGCTCGAGGCCGTCCAACAGGGCGCGCACGTAGAGGCCCGTGCCACCGACCACGATCGGACGCACCCCCCGCAGGTCCAGGGAGGCAAGGCACACGCGCGCAGACGCGAGCCAGTCCGCGACCGAAAACGGCGCACCGGGGTCGGTGATCCCGAGGAGATGGCAGGCCACACCCTCCAGGTCCTCGGGGCCGGGCCGGTTGGTGCCCACCCAGAGGCCGCGCAGCACCTGGCGGGAGTCGGCATTGACCAGCTCGGCGGAGCCGGTGGCCCGAGCCAGGAGCACCGCGAGCGCGGTCTTGCCGGTGGCGGTCGGCCCCACCACGGCGATGGCCCGGTCGGGCGTCGTGGTCATCAGGCGGAGCGAGTCCTGGCCGGGTGCTTCAGCATCTGGCTAGACGGTCGGGCGTCCGAAGGCATGCCGCAGGCTGCGGTCGTCGAGGACGATGACGGTCGGTCGCCCGTGGGGGCAGGTCAGGCCGCCCGGGGTGATCACCAGGCGCTCCAATAGGCGCAGCTGCTCGCGCGGGTCGAGGCGGTCGCCGAGACGGACGGCCGCGTGGCAGGCGGTGAGCGCAGCCAGGCGGCGCCGGCGGGCGGGCGCGTCGCCGCCTGCCGGGAGGCTGTCGAGGAGGTCCCTGACCAGGCGCTCCGGATCGAGGAGTGCCGTCGCGGCCGGGACGGCGCTGCAGCGGATGAGCCCGGGGCCGAACGGCTCGAGCTGGAAGCCGAGCCCGGCCAGGATGTCGAAGCTCTCCGAGAGTCGCTCCATGCCGGCGGCTTCCACGCTCACCACGCTGTCCACGAGCAGGAGCTGGCTGGTGGCGGCGCGGCCCTCGCGGCCAGCCGCGTCGCCCTCGGCGAGAAGCTCCGCGTAGAGGATCTTCTCGTGGGCCGCGTGGGGGTCAACGAGGACCAGGCCGCGCGGCGACTCCGCCACCAGCCATCCCTCGGAGGTTTGCGCCAGCGGCCGGAGCGGGGCGAGGTCGACGAGGCGGTGACCGGCGGTCTCCGTCTGCTCGCGACCGGGGAACGGCGCGGTACCGGCGCCGTCCGCGTCGCGCACGGACGCCTCCCTCGCCGCGTGGGGCCAGAGCTCCACCGTCCCGCCGCCCGGCCCCTCCCGGAGTACCAGTTCCGGTTCCCCACCGCCGGCGGCGCCGGGTACGCCTTCACCGAGCTGGGGCAGGCGGCTCCCCGCCACGCTGAGCCGGACATCCTGAAGTGCCGACCAGCAGGCGTGCTGGACGGCGGTGAAGACCCGGCCCTCCTCGCGGAGGCGGACCTCACGCTTGGTGGGGTGGACGTTGACGTCGACCATGGCCGGATCAAGGGTCACCTCCACCACGCCGAAGGGATGGCGTCCCACCGGCAGCAGCCCCGCGTACGCCTCCTCCACCGCCACCACCAGTGCGCGGTTGTGGACGCGGCGCCGGTTGATCACGATGACCACCCCGGTCCGGCTCCCCCGGTGGCTGCGCGGCTCGCTGATCAGACCGCTGACGGCGATCTCGCCGGGGCCCTCCACGGCGATCAGCTCCGCGGCGTCACGGCCGAAGACCGCGGCGGCCGTGTCGATCAGGCTGCCCCCGGGGCTGCGCAGCACCAAGCGGTCGTCGCTCCTGCAGGTGAAGCCGACCTCGGGGTGGGTGAGGGCCAGGTCGGAGACGGCGTGCGCCGCGGCCGCCGACTCGCTGCGCTCGCTGCGGAGGAAGGCGAGCCGGGCCGGGGTGTTGTGGAAGAGATCGCGGACCTCGACCGTCGTGCCCGGGGCTCGTGCCGCCGCTCGCTGCTCCAGGGCCTCGCCAGCCCGCGAGTGGAGCAGCCAGGCGCCCTCCTCCTCGGCGGTGCGGCTGGTGATCCGGAGATCGCTGACCGCAGCGATGCTGGCCAGGGCCTCTCCCCGGAAGCCGAGGCTCCGGACCCGAGCCAGGTCGCCGACGGTCTCGAGCTTGGAGGTGGCGTGGCGGGCGACCGCGAGCCGGAGCTGGTCACCGGGGATGCCGGCCCCGTCGTCCGCCACCACGATGCGCACCAGCCCGCCGCCCTCCAGGTCGACGTCGATCCGGGTCGCCCCGGCGTCGAGCGCGTTCTCGCAGAGCTCCTTGACCGCGGCGGCCGGCCGCTCGACGACCTCTCCGGCCGCGATGGCGTCGGCCACCTGCGGTGGGAGGAGGCGGATCGGGGCGGTCACCGGCCCACTCGCTCCTGCAGCTCGGCCAGCTTGCTGAGGGCCTCCCGCGGGGTGAGCTCGTCGAGGTCCAGCCCGGCCAGCTCGCCGAGCACGGGGTGGGCGGGCGGCGTCCCCAATCCGAGGTCGAGCTGCGCCGGCGCGGGGCGGTCGGCCTCGATCGGGCGGTGCAATTCCAGCTCTCCGAGGATCTCCCGGGCCCGGGCCAGCAGGCTGGCGGGCAGCCCGGCGAGCTTGGCGACCTGGATCCCGTAGGAGCGGTCGGCGCCCCCCGGGCGGATGCGATGCAGGAAGGTGACCGTCTCCCCCTCCTCCACCACCTCCACGCGCGCGTTGACGACCCGCGGGAGGTGCTCGGCGAGGGCGGTGAGCTCGTGGTAGTGGGTGGCGAAGAGGGTGCGGCAGTTGAGCTGCGGGGAGTCGTGGATGTGCTCGACGAGCGCCTGCGCGATCGAGAGGCCGTCGTAGGTCGAGGTGCCGCGGCCGATCTCGTCGAGGACGAGCAGGGAGCGCGCCGTCGCCTGGCGGAGGATGGCTGCCGTCTCCGCCATCTCGACCATGAAGGTGGAGAGGCCCGCGGAGAGGTCGTCCTGCGCCCCCACCCGGGTGAAGATGCGGTCGCAGACCCCAAGCCGGGCGCGCTCGGCCGGCACGAAGCTGCCGACCTGGGCGAGCAGCGTGATCAGTGCCACCTGGCGGAGGTAGGTGGACTTGCCGGCCATGTTGGGCCCGGTGAGGACGACGATCCGGTGGGCCACGTCCAGACTGGCGTCGTTGGCCACGAAGGCGCCGCGGCCGAGGCTCGCCTCGACCAGGGGGTGACGGCCGGCCTCGATGTCCGTGACCGTGGAGCCATCGACCTCGGGGCGCGTCCAGCCCTCCTCGTCGGCGACGGCGGCCAGCGACTGGGTGACATCGGCGGTGGCCACGGCGGCGGCGCACGCGAGCAGCCCGGGGGCATGGGCGGTGACCAGGCGGGTGGCCTCGGCGAGCAGCTCCATCTCGCGTGCCACCGCCCGTTCCCGGGCACTGAGCACCACCGTCTCCTGCTCCTTGAGATGGGGCGTGATGTAGCGCTCGGCTCCCGCCAGGGTCTGCTTGCGGACGTAGTCGTCGGGCGCCGCGTCACGGTGGGCGTGGGGGATCTCCAGGTAGTACCCGAAGACGCGGTTGTACCCGACCTTGAGGGAGCGGATGCCGGTCCGCTCACGCTCCCTTCCCTCGAGTCCCGAGATGAACTCGCGCGCCTCGGCCGCGGAGGCTTGAAGCCCGTCCAGCTCGGCATCGGCCCCGTCCCGGATGAAGCCGCCCTCGCGCGCGGACGGCGGAGGATCCTCCACCAGCAACGCGGTGAGCCGGGCTCCGACCTCCGCCGGGGGCACGGCCCTCTCGGCCAGGCCGGCCAGATCGCCGGGGAGCCCGTCCATCAGCGTGGCGACGGCGGGCAGCGCCGTGCACGCGTCTCGGATGGCTCCGAGGTCACGCGGTGTGGCCAGTCCCTGCACCGCGCGCCCCACCAGCCGCTCCAGGTCGCGGACCGCGCCGATGCGCTTGCGCAGCTCCTCGCGGCGGGCGCGGTCGGTGACCAGGGCCGCCACCGCGGCGAGGCGGGCCACGATCGGTGCCGGCTTGGTGAGCGGCTCCTGCAGCCGGCGCCGGAGCAGCCGCGCCCCCATCGGGGTGCGGGTCCGGTCGAGCAGCTGGGCCAGGCTGGGACCGCGGCCGAGGGGCTCCAGCAGCTCCAGGTTGCGCCGGGTGGGAGGGTCGAGGCGCATCAGCTCGCCACCCTGCCGGGGGACGAGCCGGAGCAGCCCGGGCTCCAGCGCCACCCGTGAGCGCTCGCAGTAGCCGAGAACCGCCCCGGCGGCACGCACCCCGATGGGCATCTCGTCGAGGCCGAGGCCGAGGAGGCTCATCGTCCCGGTCGCGATGGCCAGCCGCTCGGCGGCCCGACCGGCGTCGAAGAGCTGCGGGGCCAGCACGGTGCGCACCACCCCGGGCAGGAGCGAGGAGGGCAGAGAGGCGAGGTCGCCGGTCAGCAGCTCGGCCACCTCGAGACGCTCCAATTCATCGCGCAGCGCGACCGAGCCGGTCCCGCCGGGGACCTCCGTCACCACCAGCTCGCCCCCGGCCAGGTCCAATGCCGCCACCCCGACCCGTCCGTCGGCCTCGATGAGGCCGACCAGCCGGGCCACCCGGCTCGCCTCTAGGAGCTCGGCATCCACCGCCGTCCCCGGGCTCAACACCCGGGTGACCTCGCGGCGGACCAGGCGGCCGGCCACCACCTCGCCCACCTGGTCCCAGAGGACCACTCGATGGCCGGCGTCGAGGAGCCGGCGCAGGTGCGCCGCGATGGCGTGATGGGGCACCCCGCACATCGGCAGGCGGCCGGCACTGCCGAACCCCCGGCCGGTGAGGGTCACCTCCAGGATCGGCGCGGCGAGCTCGGCGTCGGTGCCGAAGAGCTCGTAGAAGTCCCCGAGCCGGGCCAGGACGAGCGCATCCGGATGCTCGGCTTTGACGGCAC
Organism: Candidatus Dormibacteria bacterium; assembly: GCA_050012735.1. Lineage (GTDB taxonomy): Bacteria > Chloroflexota > Dormibacteria > Aeolococcales > Aeolococcaceae > Changshengia. Next base: position 27,187 of record JBEKGP010000001.1, on the reverse strand, counting down.
GGTATTCGCGCAGGATCGGCGTGTCCCCGGCCTCGTCAAGGTCGATGGTGCGGCCGGCCGCGGGCAGGGCGTCGGCGCGCAGATGCGGGGGCGTGGCGCGCTCTCGGCCCCTCACCACCTACTCCCGCCGGTCAGGCCGCCGCGGCCTCGACGTCCGCGGTCAGCTGCCAGGCGCTGGCGGTGCGCACCGTCGCCTCGCGGAGCTCGCCGATGGCGGCGGAGCCCGCGGGCAACAGGGCGATCTTGCCCTGGCGGGTGCGGCCGAAGGGACGCCCGTCGTCGGTCGTCGATTCGACCAAGATCTGGATCCGCTCCCCGACCAGGGCAAGGTTGCGCTGCAGAGCGATGTCGCGCTGGAGATCGAGGAGATGATTGAGCCGCCTCTTCTTCTCCGTGAGCGGCACGTCGTCGGGCCGCCGGGCGGCCGCGGTGCCGGGCCGGACCGAATATGCCTGAAGGTGGACGACGTCGAAGCGCACCGTGCGCAGGAGCCGCTCGGTGCCGAGGAACTCGGCCTCGGTCTCCCCGGAGAAGCCGACGATGATGTCGGTGGTGACGGCGAGGGCGGGGACGGTGGCGCGGGCCGCGGCGATCTTCTCCAGGTACTCGTCGACGGTGTACATGCGGCGCATCCGCCGGAGCAGCTCGTCGTCGCCCGCCTGGACGGGAAGGTGGAGCTGCTCGCAGACGGTGGGGAGGTCGCGCATCGCCTCGTAGAGCCCGGGGACGGCGTTGCGCGGGTGCGAGGTGAGGAAGCGCAGTCGCCAGAGCCCGGGGACGCTGTCGACCGCGGCGAGCAGCTCGGGGAGACCGGCACCGGTCGCAGGGTCGGAGTAGGAGTTGACGTTCTGGCCGAGGAGGGTCACCTCGCGCACTCCCCGCTCCACCAGGCGGTGGACCTCCTCCACGATCTCCGCCACCGGGCGGCTCGTCTCCCGGCCGCGAACGAAGGGGACGATGCAGTAGGTGCACATCTCGTTGCAGCCGCCCATCACGGAGACGTAGGCGAGCAGCCGGTCGGAGGCGGGCATGGGCACGGGCCCGTCGAGGTCGGTGCCGTGGACCGCCTGGAGCCGCACGAAGAAGCCGTCGCAGTCGCGCACGTCGAAGAGGTAGTCGAGCTCGGGGAGCTTGCGCAGGAGGGTTGAGCCGTGCTCCACCGCCATGCAGCCGGTCATGGCCACGGCACGTCCGGGGCGCGCCCGCTTCCACTCGATGAGGTCGCGGAACTTCCCGTACACCTTCTGCTCCGCGTTCTGACGCACCGCGCAGGTGATCAGCACCGCGAGATCCGCGTCGTCCAGGGCGGCGTCGGGAACGCAGCCGATCTCCGCAAAGCGCTCAGCGAGCATCTCGTGGTCGGCGTCGTTCATCTGGCAGCCGATGTGCCAGAGGTGGACGCGGGGCGGCCTTCCGAGCACGGGGACGATCGGTTGGCGGCCGGCCGGGCGCTGGGCGAGCGGGATCGCCTGGAAGCCGCGGGCAGAGGAGCTGAGCAGGGGAAGCGGCGTGGACATCGAGGTTCAGAGGGTACCCCGTGCGACGGAGGCAGCGGCGAGAGCGTGCCGCCCGGTTCGCCTGCGCCCGCGGACGGTCTCCCCCTGGCACGGCCGGCGAGGCCCTGCCATGATGGGCTGCCGTGGAGCAGGTGGTCTATCTTGCGGCGCTTCTTCTCGTCCTCATCTGGTGCTTTGGGCTTAGGTGGTGGGCACTGCGGAGCCGGCCGCCCGAAGAACGTGACGCTGCCGCCGATCGCCTGGAGCACTGGGTGCGGCACGTCACCCGCGGCGGCGACGACTGAGCCGCGGGACCGTGCCGGCGAGCGGTGGGGACGGGTCGGCGGCCCGGCGGCGGGTGGCGCCGGCGTCACCACGCCGTCTCTGGGCTCGACCGGCGGGGCGCACAATGGGGCAGCGTGTGGTGGTTCATCCTAGTCGCCTTCCTCGCCGTCGCGGCGGTGCTCGCCGACATCTGGAGAAGGAAGCGCGGCGGTGAGGACCCCGAAAGTGTGAACTGGCGTTCCCGCTACTTCCGGGGCTACCGGGACCGCTGACCGCGACCTCGAGGGCCGGACGGGTCGTCGGAACATGCGACGATGGCCGGGTGATCGGGGTGATCATCATCGCGGTGCTGGCCGTCCTCTTCGTGGCCCTGATCTGGGTGAGGTCCGGGCGCCCGGATGACGAGGTGGCGAACCTGGGCGACAACCTGCCCTACCCCGAGACCGTCTTTGGGCCCTCGTGGGTCAGGCCGCGGCCGGGCACTCCCGAGTCGCTGGAGAGCCACGAGGGGGCGGACTGGGTCGACGAGGAGCTGGAACGCGAGCGGCACCGGGACCGCACCGGTCCGGCCTGAGCTTCGCGGGCGAAGGTCGGCCGGGAGCGTGGCGGCGTCGAACCTGAGGGCCGCGGACCGCGCGCAGAGCGGCGGTCAACGTGGAAGGGGTCGACCTCTGTAACCGGCGCCGCGCATGGCGGTCAGCGCGATTCGATCAGGAGGCGGATGCCGGTGCGCTCCTCGCCGTCGATCGAGATGTCGATGAATGACGGGATGCACACCAGGTCGATCCCTCCCGGGGCGACGTAGCCCCGGGAGATGGCAATGGCCTTGATAGCCTGGTTGATCGCGCCGGCACCGATGGCCTGCACCTCTACCCGGTGCTGGCTGCGAATCACCCCAGCGATGGCGCCGGCCACAGAGACCGGCTTGCTGGTTGCTGAGACCTTGAGAATTTCCACGAGCGCTGCCCTGCCCTGTGTGGGCGGTTGCTGAGATCCCTGCGACGACGAAAGCATATCTGTGAGTGCGGATTGTCCTCACCCACCGGCGCGCACCGGCCCCTGCGACCCGATTGTTACGAGGGATCAGAGGTGATGGCTGCCGTGCCTACGGTCACTTCGCGTATTCGACGCTCCGGGTCTCTCTGAGCACGACCACCTTGATCCGGCCGGTGTAGCTCGCCTCGGCGTGAAGCCGCTTGGCGATCTCGCGCGCCATGATCTGCGCTCGGTCGTCGTCGACCTCCTCCGGCCGCACCATCACCCGTAGCTCCTTGCCGGCTTGGATGGCGAAGCTGCGCTCGACACCGGGCAGCTGGTCGGCGATCTGCTCCAACCTCTCCAGCCGCTTGATCGAGGAGGCGAGCGTCTCCCGCCGCGCTCCGTGCCGGGAGGCGGTGATAGCGTCGGCGGTCATGAGCACGAAGGCCCCGATGGACCGCGGCTCCTCGTCGTAGTGATGCGCACGGACCGCGTGGACGACCGCGGCCGGCCGCCCGAGTCGGGCCAGGATCTCGCCGCCGATGATGGCGTGAGAGCCTTCGACGTGCTGCTCGACGGCGTGGCCGATGTCGTGGAAGAGGCCGATCTCACGCGCCTCCTGGACGTCGCAACCGATCTCTGCGGCCAGCAGCCCGGCGACCAGGGCGGTGTCCTTGCTGTGGACCAGGACATTGGCGCCGTACCAACTCCGGTAGCGGAGCGTGCCGAGCAGCTTGACCAGCTCCGGGTGGACGCCGGTGATGCCCATCTCCTGGATGGCCGCCTCGCCCTCCTCGCGGAGCCGGTCGGCGATCTCGGAGCGACTCTTGGCCACCACCTCCTCGATGCGCGCGGGGTGGATGCGACCGTCGATGAAGAGCCGCTCCAGGGCCACCTTGGCGACCTCCCGGCGCACCGGGTCGAATCCGGAGAGGACCACCGATTCGGGGGTCTCGTCCACGATGACGTCGATGCCGGTCGCCGCCTCGAGGGCTCGGATGTTGCGCCCCTCACGGCCGATGATCCGCCCCTTCAGGTCGTCAGTGGGGAGATGGACGACGGTGACGGCGGCCTCGCCCGTCTGCTCTGAGGCGTGGCGCTGCATGGTGGAGATGAGGATCTCGCGAGCGCGCTCATCCGCCTCCTCACGCACCCGCTTCTCGGCTGACCGGATGCGCTCGGCGATCTCGTGGTCCAGCTCACCCTCGACCTCGCGGAGCAGCTCGCCCCGGGCCTCCTCCTGGCTCATGCCCGCGACCCTCTCCAGCTCCTTGGCGACGCCGGTGCGCTCGTCCTCGATCTGGACCCGGGTCTGCTCCAGCTCCTCCTCGCGCCGGGTGAGCCGCTGCTCCCCCTGCTCGACATCGCGATTGCGCTTCTCGAGCCCCTCCTCGCGCTGGGCGAGGCGCTGCTCCAGACGTGCCATCTCGCCGCGGCGCTCCCGGACCTCGGCCTCGGTCTCGGAGCGGAGCCGGTGGGCGTCCTCGCGCGCGGCGAGGACGATCGACGCACGTTCCTGCTCGGCCGCGCCCCGCTCCTCGTGGAGGCGGGCCGTCTCGACCTCGCGTGACGCCGCGACGCTGTCGCGGAGACGCCGAGCATAGACGAGGCCGGCCACTGCAATGACCACGCCCAGCCCAAGGGCAACAAAGCCCAGGATGTCGATGATGGGAGGTGTCCTCGGAGTTGTCGGGAAGTTGAGGTGGCCCGCCACCTCGTTCGGGGCGCCACCCGGGGGACGCAGGTCGTGAGTGGTGCGGCACCCGCCCATGCTCACGACCGAACCGGCCACAAATGCCGGACGGTCCCTGGGGTTGTGACGGCATTGTACGGACCTTGGACACCGATGGGGAGGCGAGAGCCTTCGGAGGTGATCCGCGGGGGCCTCTGCCGCGCTTCCACGGCCTCTCCACGAAGCGGCTGGTGGCCGCTGTCAGATCGCGGGTGGCGAGTTGGGACGGTTGGTGGCAGGAGTCCACCCAGGATGGGGTTCCTGCCGCCAGAATTGCCGGGTGAGGCGGCGTCTGGCCGTGATGGCGGGAGGGACACGGACGATGGCACGCACGATGGGACCGGGAGGCAGCCCTCGGTCATGACCGAGGGCACCGAGGGCCATCCCGTCAAGAGCGGTGGCGCCGCCGGCGCGGCGACGAGCGCAGATCTCGTGGCCGACTTGGAGCAGGAGCTCCGCGATACCCGCCAGGCCTCGATTGCGGCCCTCCTCACCGGCACCGCCCTGATCAGGGTGGCGGCGGCGGGGGCCACCGTGGCGGTGCAGTTCTACCTCGCCGACCTGGCGCACGGGCGTCCTCACGGGACGACCATCGGGCTCGTCGGCACGGCTCAGGCGCTCAGCGAGATGCTCTTCGCTCCCTTCCTGGCACGGTTCGCCGACCGGCTCGGCCGCAAGATGTTCGTGGTGGGCGGTCCCGTGGTGGGGGCGCTGGGATTGCTCCTGGTTGGGGCATCCCTCCATTCGCAGCAGATCTTCGCGGCCAGGATCGTGGAAGGGGTGGCCGCCGCCGCATTCGTGCCGACCGCTCTGGGGGCGATCGCCGCGGCGACCTCCCTGAGCGTACGGGCGCGGGCGCGGGCCAGCGGCGCCTTCGAGGCGGCCACCATGGCGGGGTACGCCGGCGGGTTCGTGCTCGGCCCGTTCGCCTACCACTACCTCGGAAGAGGCGCGTTCGTGGTGCTGGCTGCGGTCTACCTGCTGGCCGGCCTCATCTGCCTCCGCTTCGTCGCCCACGTCCCGCCCCTTCCGATCACCCGCCTCTCGACCCTCCTGCGCGATGTCGCCGGACCGGGGCCCATCCGGAGCTTCCTCCCGGCCTGGGTGGGCACATTCGCCCTCATCGGCGCCTACGGCTCCAACCTCGCGTCCCTCCTCCACCACTCCCCCGTCAGGGGCCAGAGGCTGGTCCACCACTTCGACACCCGGTTGGTCTCCCTGGTCCTCGTCAGCGCGATCGCCGTGCTGGTGATCGGGATCGTCCTCTGGACCCCGTGGATCAACCGGCTGGGACCGGCTCGGCAGATGCGGCGCGCCATCCCGGGCGCCTGGCTTTTCTCCGCCGCGCTCCTGGCGGCCAACAGCCTCCCTCACGTGGCTGTCTTCGTCCTGCTGCCGGTGGCCGGACTGGGCATCCTCTGGCTGGCCGGGTTCGGTCCGGCCGCCGTCGCCTACCTGGCCAACAGCTCGGAGACGCACGCGGCGGACCGCTCGGCGCTCATGTCCATCTACACCGTGACCCTGGCGGCAGGAGGCGCCATCGGCGCCGCCCTGGGTGGCGTGGCGGTCAGCCTGGCGTCCTTTGACGGGCTGGTGATCTTCGGGTTTCTCCTGTCGGTGTGCACGTTCGTGCTGCTCGGGCCCGTGCTGGGGTGGGAGCGTCGCGGGGCTATCCCCTCTCCCGCAGGCTGATCGGGACTGCGCCGTCTGGCGCCCACCTCGTCCGGCTGACCTGGGCTGGCGGGGTCAGTCCTCGTCCGGCGGGAGAGACGCGACCTCGGTGGCCATCTGGCGCAGCACCGCGCGGATGTCGGACATGTCGAATCCGCGCCGTTGCAGGGCGGCGGCGAGACGGCGCACCTCCGGGTCCGTCAGGGGCCCGGAATGGCCACGGCGGAGCCGGTCGGCGGCGATCCGCACCGCGTCCGCCTGTCCCTCGCCGAGCGCCGCCGCCGTCCGGTTGACGGTCTCCGCGTCGACGCCGCGTGACACCAGGTCTGCGACCACCCGCCGGCGACCGTAGCCGTGACTGAGGCGGCGCCGAGCCAGCTCCTCGGCGAAGCGGTTGTCATCGACCCAGCCGCGGGCCTGGAGGCGGTCGACGGCCGCGATCGCCGTCTCGGGCGCGTAGCCGCGCCGCTCCAGGCGGCGCTGCAGTTCGACACGTGAACGATCGGTCACCGCGAGCAGGCGCTGTGCCATTGCGGACGCCGCAGCGCGGTCGTCCGGGTCGACAGGTGGCGGGGGCTCGTAGCGGCGACCGCGCTGGCCACCGGAGCCGGCGAAGGGCATGACAGCGCCTGCCGGAGGTCCGGTCAGCCCACCGGAACCGCCGGCGGGACCTCCTCCGCATCCTCGGCGACGACGGGCGCGGGCAGAGCGTGCTGCCGGACCTTGCTGGCGATCTCCTCGAGGAGCTCGGGATTCTGCTTGAGGAAGTCGCGGACGTTCTCCCGGCCCTGACCGAGGCGAAGGTCGCCATAGGAGAACCAGGCTCCGCTCTTGTCGACGATGCGGGCGTCGACCGCCATGTCGAGAACGCTGCCCGCAAAGGAGATCCCCTCGTTGTAGAGGATGTCGAATTCCGCGTTGCGGAACGGGGGGGCCACCTTGTTCTTGACGACCTTCACCCGGACCCGGCTGCCGACGGCCTCCAGCCCGACCTTGATGGTGTCGATCTTGCGGATGTCGAGGCGCACCGATGCGTAGAACTTGAGGGCGCGCCCGCCGCTGGTGACCTCCGGGTTGCCGAACATCACACCGATCTTCTCGCGGAGCTGGTTGATGAAGATGACGGAGGTGTTGGACCGGCTGATGGCAGCGGTCAGCTTGCGCATCGCCTGTGACATGAGCCGCGCCTGGAGACCGACGTGGTTATCCCCCATCTCGCCGTCGATCTCGGCCTTGGGAACCAGAGCCGCCACCGAGTCGATCACGACCACGTCCACAGCGCCGCTGCGGACGAGGACCTCGACGATCTCCAGCGCCTGCTCGCCGGTGTCCGGCTGGGAGATGAGCAGCTCCTCGGTCCGCACGCCGATCCGCACCGCGTACTGGGGATCGAGAGCGTGCTCGGCGTCGATGAAGGCGGCGACCCCGCCCCTCTTCTGGGCCTCGGCGATGATGTGGAGGGTCAGCGTCGTCTTGCCCGAGCTCTCCGGCCCGAACACCTCGACGACGCGACCACGCGGGATGCCACCGACCCCCAGCGCGATGTCCAGGGTCAGGGCCCCGGTCGGGATGAAGTCGACCCGCTGGGTCTGGACGTCGCCCAGGCGCATGATCGCGCCCTTGCCGTGGCTGCGCTCGATCTGGCTGAGGGCCGTCGAGAGGGCCCGCTCCCGCTCCGTCGTCACCGCGTCCGCCTCCGTGGTGGCGGCCGATCGCCGCCCGGTCACCTCAATTGTACGATTGATGGTACTACTCTGCTGTGTGCTTGTCACGGCTTGGTCTCCTGGGGCGGCGGCGGCGATGCCGAACAGATGTACGTCGGTACTGTACCGGGTTCGCGGTCAACCTGCAAGGCCCTCGGACCACCGCGCCTTGATTCGCCTCCCGTCGCCGGCATGGCCGGCCGCCCTAAGGCCCCCCCTCTCTGCCGCCCTCTCGGGAGCGGAGCCGCCGACCGGCTCAGGCTGAGGCGCAGGCGCCTATGCCCCGCCGCTCGGGTGGAACGGCTGGAGCCGGGCGATGTCCACCTCGGTGAGGTGGGCAAAGAGGGCGAGGTCGTCGCTCCGGCCGAGGAAACGGATCTGGAGGAGGACGTCCTGCTTGAAGAGGCCCTCGAAAAGCCCCTCCGGTCGGATGACCACCCCGGCCAGCTCACCCTCGTCGAGCACGACGTCCTGCACCGTCCCCAGCTTGTGCCCGCTGTGGCCGAGCATCACGTTCTCGCCACGGGAGATCTCCAGCTCGTCGAGGCGCTTGTGTGCCTCCTCCACGAGGTGGGACGGGTACCCGACCTGTCCGGCATGGGCCAGGAGGAGGCGGCCGGCGTCTCCCTTCTCGGGGAGCGCGTACTGATAGGTGAGGTACGGCTCGGTGCGCCGAACCTCCCCCGACGTCATCGAGAGGGTGATCAGCTCGCGCGTGACGTCCTTCACGGCACCGACGGGGATGGAGACGTCGTCCTCCATCAGCGCGGTGGCCGCCACCATGTGGCCGGAGAAGTGGCGCGTCTCCTTGACGACGATGGCGTGGATGTCGAAGCTCTCGCCGTCGATGATCATGAAGTTCAGGGAGCCGATGTGCCTCCCATCGGCGGAGACCACCTTGGCTCCGAAGTGGAAGTCTTCGACCGAGCGGCGCGGTTGCTGTCCTACTGTGGTCATGTGACGTCAGTCTAGCCACTCACCGGAGCCCGAGCCTGGCCGCGGGCCCGGCGCCGGCGCTCCGACCCCGAAGCCCCCTGGGCGCGATCTGTCCGGGCAACCGCCCCTGGGCCCAGGTGGGTGGCTCAGGCGTCACCGGCGAGCGCCAGCCCCACCCGCAGGGCGGCGCGCACCGCGGCGGCGCGGTTGGCCTCACGATCGCCGCCCTCGCGCAGCTCGACCGCCTCGGTCCGGCCGCCCAGCCATCCCGCGACGTGGATGAGCCCGACCGGCTTGGCGGTTCCCTCAGCCCCCGGACCGGCCACACCGGTGATGGCGATGCCCAGATCGGCGCCCAGGAGCCGCGCCACGCCGCAGGCCATGGCGGCGGCCACCTCGGCGCTCACCGCGCCCACCCGGGCCAGTTGCTCACGGTCCACCGCCAGGAGGTCGATCTTCACGGTGTCCGCGTAGGCGATGACCCCACCTCGGACGTAGGCGGAAGCCCCGGCCACGGCGGTGAGCGCGGCTCCCAGCAGCCCGCCGGTGCACGACTCCGCGACCGCCACGGTCAGCTGGTGGGCGACCAGACGACGGCCGAGGCCCGCGCTCTCCGGGAAGGCACCGGCGAGGCGGGGGGCGTCGCTCACGTCAGGCCACCCTCGCCGCCCCGCCTCATATCACGAAGCGGCGATAGCGCCAGAGGTAGTCGAGCCCGCTCAGCACCGTCGCGACCACCGCCAGGTAGACGAAGACGGTCGCCGGCGTGGCCAGCAGCGGGTAGGGCTGGGCCAGGAGCACCAGCACGATCATGCAGTTCTGGGTCAGCATCTTCGACTTGCCCCACGAGCTGGCGCCGATGACGACCCCCTGGGTGGCGGACAGTGTGCGCAGGCCGGTGATCACGAACTCGCGAGCAAAGACGACCACCACCACCCAGGCCCACAGCAGCGACTTGTCGACCAGGATCACCAGGACCGTGATCACCATGATCTTGTCGACCAAGGGGTCGAGGAACTTGCCCAGCTCGGTGACCTGATGGCGGGCTCGGGCGATCCGGCCGTCGAGCGTGTCGGTGAGAGCCGCCAGGGCGTAGATCACGACCGCCACCTGGTAATGGTCGGTGAACGTGATCGCCATCGAGACGCCGATGACCGGAACCAGCAGGAGGCGAAGGATGGTCAGCTGGTTGGGCAGGTTGAGGTGGCGTCTCACCGATAATTGTTGAACTGCAGGGGGACCTCGAGATCCATCTCACGCAGGGCCTGGATCACTCCCTGAAGAGCGTCCTTGTCCTTGGAGACGACCCGGAGCTGATCGCCTTGGATGCGGGACTGCACCTTGGGATGCTCGCTCCGGATCTTCTTGGTGAGGGTGCGCGCCAGCTCCTCGGCGATGCCCCGGCGCAGCTTGATCACCTGGCGCACGTTGCCCTTGGCGGCCGGCTCCGCCTTCTGAGGGTCGAGAACCTTGAGGTCGATCCCCCGCCGGTGGAGCTTGCTCTGGAGGACGTCCAGGATGGCCTTGAGCTGCATGTCGCCCTCGGTGAGGAGGATCAGCTGCTCCTTCTCCAGGGTGATCTCCACCGTGATGCCCTTGAAGTCGTACCGGGTCTGGATCTCCCGTCGGGTCTGGTCGACGGAGTTGACCATCTCCTGGTGGTCGAAGTCGCTGACGACGTCGAACGAGTACTCCTGAGGCATCCCGGTGAGCAAGGATAGCAGCGGCCGTCAGCAAACCTTGCGCCGGGGGAGGGTCTCCCCTACTCCTCCCCCAGCTCGGCCAGCAACTCGTCCACCTGGAGGACGTCCATCAGGACCTCGCGGGACTTGCTGCCCTCGAAGGGGCCGACCACGCGCTGCTCGGCCAGCTGGTCGACCAGGCGGGCGGCCCGGGTGTAGCCGACGTTGAGCTTGCGCTGGAGCAGGGAGGCAGCCGCCCGGCCCTCGGCGGCGACGGTATGGGCGGCCTTGGCGAAGAGCGGGTCGCGCTTGCCGGCGTCGCGGGCCCACGAGACCGTCGCCTCGACCTGGAATACCTCCTCCTGGTAGTCCGGCTTCCCCTGCTGCTTCCAGAAGTCGATGAGAGCCTCCAGCTCGCGGTCCGAGCAGAAGGCGCCCTGCAGCCGCCGCGGCTTGCCCTCGTCGATGGGCAGGTAGAGCATGTCGCCCCGGCCGAGCAGCTTCTCGGCGCCCATCTCGTCGATGATGACCCGGGAGTCGACGCCGCTCGAGACGGCGAAGGCGGCCCGGCTCGGGATGTTGGCCTTGATCAGCCCGGTGATGATGTCGGCCGAGGGCCGCTGGGTGGCGACGATCAGGTGGATGCCAACGGCGCGGGCTAGCTGGGCCACGCGGCAGACCAGGTCCTCGATCTCGCCGGCCGCGACCATCATCAGGTCGGCGAGCTCGTCGATGACGATGACGACGTAGGGAAGCGGCGAGAGCCCGAGCCCGGGGGCGCGCTCGTTGAAGGCCGCGATGTTGCGCGCGCCGTGGCTGGCGAAGAGCTTGTAGCGCTCCTCCATCTCCTTGCATGCCCAGCGCAGCGAGGCGACGGCGGCCTCCGGCTCGACCACCACCGGGACCAGCAGGTGGGGCACGTCGGCGAAGGTGGAGAGCTCGACCCGCTTCGGATCAATCAGGATCAGCTTGAGCTGTGCCGGTGTCGCCTGGAGGAGGAATCCCGCCAGGATCGCGTTGATGCAGACCGACTTGCCACTGCCCGTCGCGCCGGCGACGAGGAGGTGGGGCATGCGGCAGAGGTCGCCGACCACGGGGTGCCCGGAGACGTCGGCGCCGAGCGCGACGGCGAGCCGCTTGCGGGGGTCGCTGAAGACGGGGGCGGTGATGATCTCCTTGAGGGAGACGAGTTGGGCCGCCTTGTTGGGCACCTCGATCCCCACCGCCGACTTGCCCGGGATGAAGGGCTGGATCCGGATGGGGGCGGCGAGGGCCAGCGAGAGGTCGGTCTGAGCGCCGACGATCTTGCGGACGGGAACGCCCGCGGCCGGCTGCAATTCGTACTGGGTGACGGTGGGACCGCTGTTGGCGCCCACCACCCGGGCCTGAATGGAGAACGACGCGAGGGTGCTGGCGATCAGCGCGGCGGTCGCCTGCACCTCCTTCTCGAGGCGCTCCCGCTTGCCGCTGACGGTGTCGAGAAGCTCGGGGCTGGGGAGCACCCAGACGCGTTCCGGCTCCTCCTCGGTCGCATCGACGCCGTGCAGGATGGCCACCTCGGGGATCGTCCCCAGCGGGCGCGCCTCCACCTTGCCCTCGAACTCGCGCGTGAAGGCCTCAGGTGGTGTCACCAGCAACTCGTCCTCCGGGGGCTCGCCGGAGCGCGGGGTGGCGAGCGGTGGGAGGGGGAGCAGCGGCAGAAGCGGCTGCTCGAGCGCCGCGGGCGCGGGCATGAAGCCAAGCGGTGTGGCGGTCCCGGTCAGGCTCACCGCCGACTCGCGTCCCTTCTTGACCTTGACCGGTTTCGCGGTGCCGGTGGCCGAGCCGGCAAAGGTCTGGTTGGCCAGCCAGCCGCGCACCGCCGCGAGGGCGGGCGCGATGCGGAGCTCGATGGCCAGCACCAGCCCCGCGAAGATCAGGACGAACATCAGGGCCCCGGTGGCGGCACCGCCCAGGCGGTCCGCCAGACCGGCGCTGAAGTGCTGGCCGATCGTGCCGGCGCTGCCCGAGAAGATCAGGCCGAAGAAGCCGAGCATGGCGACCACGACCAGGATGCTCCCGGCGGCGGCCAGGGCCCCTCCCGTCCAGGCACGCTGGCCGAGCAGGCGAGCCCCGGTTACGATCAGGCCGCCGGCGATCACCCAGGCCCCGACGCCGAGCGATCCGAGCATGGCGTCGTGCACCGGCCGGGCGAGCGAGCCTCCTCCGGGTAGGGCGAGGACGACCCCGAGCAGCACTCCCAGTCCGACCAGTCCGATGCCGCTCAGCTCCCGGCGCTGGTCCGCGCTGATCAGCGGCTTGCGGGGGGGGCGGGCCGGCCTGGCCTGGCGGCGGCGTGCGGAACGGCCCGAGGGGCGTCGCGCTGCGGTGCGCGCCGGACTTGTGCGAGGTCGGGTCTGGGTCCGGGGAGGCATGTCGGTCTCTGAGCCTCGTGTGTGACGTGGGGAGGGCGGCGGGCCGCGTCGATCGTAGCAGGGCCGGGCCGGTTGCGAATGGGCGTTCGGATGGTCAAGCCGAACTGAGGAATTGCCAGAGGTGGTGGGTTGTCGATATCTCCCCGGCGCGGTGGTCGTCGGGTGCTCTTACCATTCACGGCCTTGGCCGCTGAAGTCGACTTCCGGATACCTCAGCCCTTTCGGACCTTCTCCGTCGGATGGTTCTCCGTCCTCGCACTCGGAGCCACCTTCTCCGCGATCGAGGCCGCCATGCGCGGCGCTCTCGCGGAGCTGCTGGTCTCAGTGGTCGCGGCGGAGCTCTTCACGGCCGTCGCCTGGCGCTGGAGCAGGGTCGGGGCCCGGAGCACCAGAGACGCGCTCATCGTGCGCAATTTCGCCTCGACGCGAACGATCCCTCGCGAGCAGGTGGCTGGCTTCCGCCTCGATACGGCTCGATTCAAGTATCAGGGGCGAGCCATCCGCGTGCTGCTGACGGATGGATCCTCCGTGGTGATCGCGGCGACCGAACGGTACTCAGGTTCGCCGGTTCACCCGCGCAGCCCCCTGATCAAGGCGCGCCACGACGAGCAACTGGCCAGCCTGCGAATCTGGCTTGCAGGAGTAATGGCCTGAGCCGAGCCCCGGAGTCGATGCCGGCCCGGCGGTGGCCGAAACCACCGCCGGGTCCGGCACCAGGGATTCAGCTGGCGTTGAACTCGACTGCCGGGATGTACCAGGGCGCCTCATCGGAGGTGGTCACGCCCCAGCACGGGTCGCCGGGCGAATCGAGGCGGAAGGTGCTCGTGCCGCCCGTACCGCCATCGCAGTACTCGCCGGCGAGCGGAGAGTTCTGGAAGATGGTGCCGGGATTGGGGTCGGTTCCCCGGCTCAGGTTGGTCGGGTCCTGCGAGAGGCCGATGTTCAGAGAGTCGTACGGGCAGCCCTCTGAGGTGCTCTGGCACGTGGTGCTGTCCCCGTACGGCGCGTAGCCGTAGTCGCTCGTGTTGTAGGCGATCCCGAACACCAGGCTCTTGGGGAGGCTCAGATGGAGGGAGGTGAGGTTGAAGGCGATGTTGGTCGCGAGCCCGTCGAAGCAGGAGCCCAGGGCGTTGTCATACCACTGGCCAGCGCTCGAGCCGATGCACTTGGTGACGTTCGCCGACGGGCGATAGGGAATGGAGAAGGTCTTGGTCACCGACAGGATCCGGGTACCTGGAACCACCGTCGGTGGCGTCGTCGCCGTCGGTGCGTCGTAGATGTTGAGGGTGATCGGCTCCGTGAACTTGGCGCCGGCCTCCGTCACGCAGTCGTCGGTGTTCCAGGTCCCGCTCTGGCAGCCCCACGAGCTCAGGGTGACCACGACGGTGCCGGCCTTGGCGGCACGGGTCAGCGTGATCTGATTCCCGAACTCAGCGAACGCGTACGCCTCACCACCCACGCTGGGCAGGTTGCCCACTCGGCCCGGAGTGACCGTGCTGTTGTACAGGACGCTTGACGCAGCGGGCGCGGCTCCCACCGACGCTGCGGGTGCGGCTCCCCCTGGAGACACGGGTGCCGCGGCCATCGCCGCAACCGGCACAGCAACTGCAACCACCGCAATGACGACTGCAAGTGGTCTTCCAAATATGCTCATGTACCCCATCCTTACTAGTGCTTTTGAACTAATCGAGGATAGGCTGGTCGGCCCTATATAACAAGCGCCATAACAGGGCGACCGGCACTGGGGCCCGTCCCAGTGCTGCGGCGAGCGCACCCGCCGGAAGCTCAAGACCTCAGTGCCGAAGGTGGGGTGCCGAGACGGTCACGGGCGGGATGCCCGGTCGTCAGACCTCGGTGACCAGTGGAAGGATCAGCGGCCGGCGATTGGTCCGTTTGAAGAGGAAGCGGCTGAGGGCCTCGTGCACCGCCCCCTTCCAGACCGCCCAGCCGGCGTCGGGGGCGAGGTGCTCCAGGATCTCGCGAACCCGGATCTGCGCCTCCTCAAAGAGGGCGGCGCTGTCGGCGTCCTCGATGAAACCGCGGGCGATCAGCTCCGGGCCGGCGACGATGGCGCCGGTGGAGCGCTCGACGGCGAGGTGGACGATGATCAGCCCGTCCTCGGCGAGCTGGCGGCGGTCGCGGAAGACCACGTCGGTGGCGTCCTCCAGGCTGAGGCCGTCGACGTACACGTAACCGGCCGGAACTCGGCGCTCGAGCACGTGGAGGCCTTCGCCGTCGATCTCGACCACCTTCCCGTTGTCGACCGCGGCGACGTTCTCCGGGAGGACCCCGGAGGCGATGGCCAGCTCGCGGTGGGCGGCGAGATGCCGGTACTCGCCGTGCACCGGCATGAAGTACCGGGGCCGGCAGAGGGTGAGCAGCAGGCGCAGCTCCTCCCGCGCGGCGTGGCCGGAGGCGTGGAGACCGTGCGCGCTGCCGCGGTAGGTGTGGGCGCCCAGCCGGTCCAGGTTGTTGACGGTGAGGTGGACCGCCTCCTCGTTGCCGGGGATGGGGTTGGCGCTCAGCACCACGGTGTCGCCGGGATGCAGGGAGACCAGCGGGTGCTCGCCGCCCGCGATCCGGCTCAACGCCGAGAGGGGCTCGCCCTGGGAGCCGGTGCAGAGGATGCAGAGCTCCGCGTCGGGCAGACGGTCCGCCTGCTTGGGGGAGACGACGGTGCCGCGACCAACCTCGAGGAAGCCGAGCTCCTGGGCGACCTTGACGTTGTTGAGCATCGAGCGCCCGATGAAGAGGCAATGCCGGTCGGCGTTCTCGGCCGCCTGGACCACCTGCTGCAGGCGCGAGATGTTGGAGGCGAAGGTGGCGACCAGCACCCGGCCCGCCGCTCCACCGATCAGCGAGGCGAGCGCCGGGGCCACGGACCGCTCGCTCGGGGTCATCCCCTCGACCTCGGCATTGGTGCTGTCAGAGAGCAGGAGGAGGACGCCGGCGTCACCCAGCCGCGCCAGGCGCGCGAGGTCGGGGGGCTCTCCGTGGACGGGGGACTGATCCACCTTGAAGTCGCCGGTGTGGATGATCACGCCGAGCGGGGTGTGGAGGGCGAGGGCGCAGGCGTCGGGCACCGAGTGAGTGGTGTGGATCCACTCGACGGCGATGCAACCGAGCTGAACCGTGTCGCCCGGGGTGACCGTGGTCAGCCGGGTGCTGGTGAGCAGACGGTGCTCGCGCAGCTTGTTGCGCAGGATGCCGAGGGTGAGGGCGGTCCCGAAGACGGGGACGTCGAGGCGGGGCAGGATGTACGGGAGGGCGCCGATGTGGTCCTCGTGGCCGTGGGTGAGGACGATGCCGCGCACCTTCTCGCGCCGCTCGACCAGCCAGCCCACGTCGGGGATGACCAGGTCGACCCCGAGCATCTCGGTCTCGGGGAACATCAGGCCGGAGTCGACGACCACGATGTCGTCGCCGCATTCGATCGCGAGGAGGTTGCGGCCGATCTCACCGAGGCCCCCCAGGGCGACCAGGCGGAGGCGCGAGACCTCGGTCCCGGTGGGTGCGCCGACGCCGGATGTCTGGATCAAAACAGGCTGAGCTGGTCGCGGCCGGGCGGCTCGGGCGGCGGAGCGGGCTCCACCGGGCCCGGAGACGCGAGCCCCAGCGGCGGCTCGACGGGCTCGGGAGGCGCGAGACGCGGGGCCGGCTCCGCCGGCTCGGGGGGGACCAGGCGCAGGAGCGGTTCGGCCGGCGCCGGGGCGGCCGCGGGCGCTGCCGGAGCGGAAGCCGCGGCCTCTCCCGCCGGAGCGGCCGCGGGCGCCGGCTGGCGCCGCCGGGCCTCCGCCTCGTCCAGGTACCCGCGCACCTTGCGCATGTCGTCCTCGAGTGTCCGCATCAAGGACCCCTGGTAGAGGGCGGCCGCCGGATGGTACAGGGGGACGTAGAGGCGGTCGCCGCGGACCACCCTGCGGCCGTGCAGACCGCTGATGCCGCCCGCTCCCGGGAGCAGCCGGGCCAGCGCGTGGCGACCCAGGATCAGGATGACGTCGGGCCGGATGATCTCGATCTGGGCGTCCAGGAAGTGGGAGCAGGCCTCCATCTCGGCCGGCTCCGGGTCCCGGTTGCCCGGCGGCCGGCACTTCACCACGTTGGTGATGTAGATGTCGTCGCGGCGCAGACCGATGCTCTCCAGGAGCTTGGTCAGGACGTTGCCCGCGGCCCCGACGAAGGGGCGGCCGAGGCGGTCCTCGGTCTCTCCCGGGCCCTCCCCCACCGCCATGATGCGGGCCCCGGCGGGCCCGGTCCCCGGTACGGCCTGGATGCGCTTGAGGTGGAGTGGGCAGTCCGTGCAGACGTGGATGTGTTCGTGGACAACGGCCAGGGCATCCGTGGCGCCGCTCTGCATCGTCCTCGATTGTACGTTCGGAGTGTCCCGGGGCATTCCTAGGCGACCACCCCGGACGTAAGCTCCGGGGACGGTGCCAGGCCCCATTGCCGAGACGCTTGCCGGTCTGCTCCTCGTGGCGACGCTGGTGTCAGCCGTGGTTCGCCCCTGGGGCCTGCCGGAGGCGCTCGTCGCGGTGCCGGCCGCCGGATTGCTGTTGCTGCTCGGCATCCTGCCGCTGGGCCAGGCCGGCGCCGAAGCCAGGAGCCTCGCGCCGACCATCGGCTTCCTGGCCGCCGTCCTCGTACTGGCCAATCTGTGCGATCGGTTTGGGCTGTTCGAGGCCGCCGGGACCTGGATGGCGGCCGGCTCTCGGGGCCGACCGGTCACGCTCCTCGCGCTCGTCTTTGCGATCGCGAGCACGGTCACCGCGGTGCTCAGCCTCGACGCGACCGTGGTGCTGCTCACTCCGGCCGTGTTCGCCACGGTGGCACGCCTCCGGCTGCGGGCCAAGCCGCACGTCTATGCGTGCACCCACCTCGCGAACTCGGCCTCCTTGCTCCTGCCCGTCTCCAACCTCACCAACCTGCTGGCCTTCAGCGCCAGCGGGCTGTCGTTCGTCCGCTTCGGCGCAACCATGGCGCTGCCGTGGCTGGCGGCGATCGCGGTGGAGTGGCTGGTGCTGCGGCGGTTCTTCGCCGTCGATCTCGTCGGACACGCCGAACCCGTCGCCCAGGCTCGCAACCCGGTTCCGGTGTTCGCCTGCGTGGTCGTGGTGCTCACGCTCCTCGGGTTCTTCGTGACCTCCGTCCTTCACGTCGCCCCTGCGTTCGCCGCGCTCGGCGGCGCCGTCATCCTCGCCGTGCCGGCGCTGGTGAGCCGGCGCGCCACCGTCCGCGACGTCGGCCTGGCGCTCGAGGTGCCCTTCCTCGCCTTCGTGTTGGCCCTCGGGCTGATCGTGAAAGCCGTCTCAATCCACGGACTCGGCACGCTCGTGACCCACCTCGTGCCCGGGGGGACGTCGCTCGGCGCGCTCCTGCTGATCGCGGTCATTGCAGCCGCGCTCGCCAACCTCATCAACAATCTTCCGGCGGTGCTCCTTCTGCTCCCGGCGGCGTCCGTCGCCGGTCCCGGAGCGGTGCTGGCGATGCTCATCGGTGTCAACACCGGGCCCAATCTGACCTACGTCGGATCGCTCGCCACCCTGCTCTGGCGGCGCGTCCTGCGGCAGCGCGGAGAGGAGCTGCCCCTCTCGGAGTTCGTGCGCCTGGGCGCCCTCACGGTGCCGCTCGTGCTGGTCGCCTCGACGGTCGCCCTTTGGGTTTCCCTGCGATTGATGGGATGATGCCAGCTGTGCGGATCGTCATCTGGGTGGTCGAGGGGACGTGGCAGGGATGCATCGACGCCGCCAGCCACGGCCTCCCCTCCGGAGCCCAGGTCGCCCTCCTCCACGTCACCCCATCCGATGTCGCCGAGGTCGCCAGCGCGGCGACGACGGGGCTGCTCGGTCGGGCGTTTGCCGGACGCCGAGCCGTCCGCTCGTTCCAGGACGTCGCTGACGGGGCCGCCTCCGAGTTGCTCGCCGCCGCTGCGGCGCGACTCGGCCGTCAGGACGCCGAGCTGCTCCGCCGTCGAGGGCGGGTCGAGCGCGAGGTTATTCGCGCCGTCGTCGAGAACGTCGACCTGCTGGTGGTGGCTCGCGACGGCGACCACTCGCGCCTGGGCCCGCACAGCCTGGGCCCGGCCACCCGGTTCGTCGTCGACCACGCCCCCTGTGCCGTTCTGCTGGTGTGGCCCGACGAGCCACCGGGCATCGAATCGATACCGCCGCCGCCTCCGCCCGGACACCACCCCCCGCCATACCGCGACTGAGCCGGGGAAGCGGAGCCGGTCAGCGCGGCCGGCGTCGCCCTACCGAGACCCGGGGTCGAGGTACCGCTCCAGCCCTTCGACGATGAGCCGGTGATCCTCAGCCTGGGGCAGTCCGGACACCGTGATGGTCCCGACCACCGGGCCGTCGGGGCTCAGGCGCACCGGAAACGACCCTCCGTGCGCGGCGTAGCGGTCCGGGTCGAGCCGCGACGACTCCTCGAAGGTCGTGCCCTGCACCCGAAAGCGCTCCCCCACCAGGTACGAGCTCTCCGCGTAGCGCGCGACGACACCCCGCTTGCGGTCGATCCAGGCGTCGTTATCAGCACTCGAGCCGGGCAGCGCGCAGTGGAACAGCTGCTGGGCGCCGCAGCGGATGTCGATGGCGACCGGTGCCCGCCGCTCGCGGGCGAACTCGACCAGAAGCGTGCCGAGACGCCAGGCATCGTCGTAGCCAAAGCTCGGGAAGACGAGCCGGCGCTCCTGCTCCTCGAGGGTGGGCAGCAGATCGCCCGGAACCTCAGATGCCATCAGCCTCTCCCGCTATGAGCCGAACGCTTCGCCCCTCCCGCGACGGGAGGGCAACCGCCTCGAGGGCGTCGAGGGCTGCCATGACGTGCACCGCGCGCAGGTGGTCGGCGGAACTGGCGCTCACGGTCCAACTATAGGTGGGGGGCGCCCCCGGCGGAATGCGCAGAGGGCCGCTTGGAGGACGCGGATTCGCGGTGCATCAACTGCGGGTCAGCCAGCCGGAGCCCAGCGTCACCGCCAGCCAGACGACGATCAGACCCAACGCGACATCGATCGCCGGCGCCAGCCCGAGGGCGGTGAGGGCTACTTCGAGAATCGCCACGACAAGGACCGCACTCCCGATCACGATCGCCAATGCCAGCGCTCCAAGCGCCCGACGCCGCGCCCCTGGGTCCCGCCGCTCCGCCGGCGAGACGGCCCGGGCGATGTTCGCCGCCACCCCAGCCGGATCGTCGACGCCGATCACCAACTTGGAATAGGCTCGTCGCGGAGGTGGATGGCGATCGCCCTTTCGGGATGGTGGACATCCCAGAAGGCCCACTGGCCGCGGTAGAACAAGCGGCCGATGGTGACCACGCCAGACAGGCTGAGGGCGGTGACCGTCCAGCCTATCCAGAACCGATAGGCCTCGGGAGCCGTGGCGTGGACCCCGGCGACATGCTCCAAGGGCACCTTCAGCCGGGCCTTGACCCCGCCGGATAAGCCGCAGATGAGAGCCAGGAAGCGGTCGAAGCCGCCGAGGTGGACGACCAGGAACGTGGGAGTGATCTCGATCTTGGCCATGACGACAGCATACGGTCGGAGCTCAGGGGCGACGAAGGCTACGGCGCGGCACGCCGCTACCGTCGAGAAGGGCTCGTTGGGCTTGTGGGGGGTCAGGCCCCTCCGATCCGGCCGAGATGTCCGCGGACGGCCGCCCCCGGCGGACTGGGAGTTGAGCTACCTGACGCGGCCTGCCCGTCTGCAACGGAATTCGTCGAAGTCCAGAGCGAAGGGGCCCTGGCGGCGAACCGCCGCCCGCCAGCGAAGCCAGGTGAGGGGCTGTAGCAGCCCGCGCAGGCCGGCCCCGCCAGCCTGCCCCGGAACGGCGAGTGGGGAAAGGGAGGCCGGCATTCCCTCCCAGCTCCGGTACTCCTCGTCCCCCGACGGCCTCAACGCATACACCTCGACATTGCTCGCCTCGACATGGCTCGGGTTGTACCACCGCACCCGCCCTCCTGACGAGCCCCTCGGTACGCTACGAACGTGGCGCTCCACCACCGACACCCCGAGGACCTCGACCACCAGGGCCGAGGGCTCCCCCTGACATGACCCCACCGCGGGACGACCAGCCCTCGACCCGACCGCTGCTGGACAAGCTCGGGGTGCGACCGGGGATGCGGGTGGCGACGCTCGGAGCCTTCGCCCCCGACTTCCTCGCCGCGCTGCGCAGCCGGGCAGCGGAGGTGGTGACCGACCCCGCGGGATGCGACATGGTCCTGCTCGCCGCCGAGGATCGAGCTCAGCTGGCTCAGGCCGCGCGCCTGATCGAGAGCATGCGCCGCGATGCGGCGCTCTGGATCGTCCGCCCGCGGGGCAGCTCCGCCATCAGCGAGAGGGAGACGCTCGCCGCCGGCCTGGAGGCCGGTCTGGTCGACGTCAAGGTGGTCCACTTCTCGGAGACGCACAGCGCCGCCAAGTTTGTCTTCCGCCTAGGGGACCGCTGAGCTCGGAGCGGCCACCGCGTCACCCCGCGGGCCCCAGGAGAGCCCGAACAGCAGCGCGATGACCACTGCCATCCCCGCCGAGGCCGCGATCCCGACCACGGCCCCGGTCCCGGCGGGCAGCGGCAGGGTCGGCTCGATGGCCGCCAGCACGATGTCGCCCACGGCGAGGAGCAGCGGGACCGCCAGCCTCCCGCTGACGACCCGCCCGGGACGTCCCAGCCACCAGATGGCGGCGAAGACGTAGGGGTCGAGGAGGTAGTACGGCCAGGAGGTCTTGGCAAGCATCGGGATGCAAGCCGCCGCCACCGCCAGCAGGCCGTACACACGCGGCGTGGCCCACCCACCACGCGGCCGCACGGCGAGGGCCGCGACGCTCAGCACGAGCGCCGCTCCCGTGAAGAGCACGGCATCCGAATGGCGGACGAACCCATCCCACCCCGATCCCAGGAACGCCACCCAGAGGGAGCCGCCCACGATGGGCAGCTCTCCCCGGTAGGTCAGCAGCGAGTAGACGACGCCGGAGCGGTTGGCGAGCAGGAAGGGGGCGATGACGGCGGCGGCGGTGAGCACGGCGGCCCCCGCCAGCGCCCCCGCCGACCGCACCCGCCGGTCAGACAGCAGGGCGACGAGCAGGGGGATGAGGCAGACGGCGGAGACGCTCTTGGTCATCACCGCCAGACCCAGGCAGATCCCGGCCCACACCGTCCTCCCCCGACCGAGCAACCGCACCCCGAGCAGGATCAGCCAGAGCTCCAGCGGCTCCTCGATGTGGCCGAATCCGACCAGGGCCACCCAGAGCGGCGGCGCCAGGAGGAAGACGGCCGCGATGAGCAGCCACCGAGTCGGCCGCCCGCGCCCCTCATCACGCCCCGCCTCTCCTCGCCTCCCCAGCCCCTCCCCGCCCTGCGCCGTGCTCCGCGCGTCCCGCCCCCTCCCCCGCCCCGCTTCGATGGCGAGCACCGCCTCCCGGGCCATCAGCAGGGAGAAGACGGCGAAGACGCCCACGGTCAGGGCGTCGCGGAGCCGCATGCCCTCCTGCCACCCGAGGGCATTGATGACCGCCACGACGACGCCGAGCGGCAGCAGGCTCACCGGCCCGTTGGCATTGGGATAGGGGCCGGCGCGGAGCGTGTAGACGAGGAGCGGATGCCCGTGCACAGCGATCTCCGCCGACGGCCAGAAGAAGACGTCGAGGTCGGTCTTGCTGGTGTCAAAGAGGAGCACGGCGACGGCCGACGCGACCATGAAGGCGATGGCCAGCAGCGGGATCGCTGCCCGCCGGAGCGGACCACCCGTGGCTGGCGACCGCGGACGCGGGGGGTGCAGGGGCGAGACCATCACTCAGACCGTGGTGGTGAGCGACGTGAGCGGCTCGGGCTCGAGCGGTTCCACCCGCCCCGGCGGGGGCACGCGGCCGGCGTCGCCGCTCGGCGCCGGGCGGGCGGCGGGGATCCTCCCGCTGCTGACCAGGAAGCCGACCGTGCAGGCGATCAGGAGCACGTTGCGGGCGCCGATCCCGACCAGGAACCACACCGAGTACCGCAGAACGGGTGAATACTCCACGGCCACCTGGTAGAGCACCGGGAAGATCAGCGCGGTGAGCAGGAACACGGCCAGCCAGCGGTAGCGGAAGCCCTCCACGACGGCGAGCACCGGCGCCACCCAGAGCAGGAACTGGGTGCTCAGCACCCCGGTGGTGCAGAGCAGCACGAGCAGGGTCCCCACCACCGCGTGCCCGGTCTCCATCCGCCCGAGCAACTGCCTCCACCACACCCAGAGCACACCCACCACCAGGCCGAGGTCCCCGGCCGCCGAGGCGACACCGCTCAGGCTGCCGACGAGGTCGTAGGAGACGGAGGCGTAGACGGGGTGGACCGGCACTCCGAGCAGCGACCCCAGCCACATCAGGGTGGCCGGAACCGACTCGACCTGGACCGGTCGGTCGACGTTGTAGGTGATCGCGCCCAACCCGTGGGCCGGATCGATGACGTGACCGAGGGCGAATCCGCCTGCCACGACGATCGCGCAGACCACCACTCCGGCGGCCAGCCCGCGGATCAGCACCCCGGCGCCCCTCTCCCGTGCGGCGCGGGCGTGAGCGATGACGGTGACCGGAAGCAGGGCGAGCGGGAAGAGCTTGACCAGGGTGCCAAGGCCGATTAGCGGGTAGGTGGAGGCGAAGCGGCGCCGTTCGAGCAGCCAGAGGCAGCCGAGCGCCATCAGGGCGGGCAGGATGTCGTAGCGGAAGAGGAGCGTCGCCGGGCCGGCCGCCAGCGTGTAGGCGCCGTAGGTCCAGGCGCGGGAGGCGCCCTTCCACCGCCGGATGGCGACGAAGCCGAGGACGAAGAGGGCCGCCATGCCGAGGGCGAAGCAATCCTGCCCCACCGACGGCGGCCCGATCGCCGCCAGGGCGAAGGGGATCACCGCGAGCGGCGGGTACTCATGGGGCAGAGACGGATGCGCCAGGTGCCCCCAGAAGGCGAGGGCATCGGTGCGGTACAGCGCCACATCCGCCTGCCGCCAATCGCCGGGCAGCCAGACGCTGACGAGCGCGCCCACCAGGTAAAGCGCAAACAGGACGCGCACGATGCGCAACCACGGGAGGGATCTGAGCCGGTCGATCGCGGCATGATACCGGCGCCGGGCCCGCCGGCACTTGAGGCCCGCGGGCGTACTCTCACCCGGCTGCGGGCGGCGGCTATCCCGATCTGCCCTCGGCAAGCGTGTACGTGGGACCGGTGGCGGTTGCGTAGTAGCCGGAGGCTTCGCAGGTGGAGGGGGAGACGCACGCCACACCGGTCAACCAGTCCGCTGGGACCCCTCAGGCTTGTGCAGGACCTGGAGGACGTCCAGCGCTGCCTCGTCGAGCGGCGGGGCGTCGGATCGGAGGATCAGCAGGGTCACCGTGTAGTGGTCGAATTGCATGCCGAGATCCCTCCTCTCCCCTCTTGCCGCCACCGGATGGCTAGCGGTTACCGATACTCCAGGACCAGCTCGGCGACCTGGACCGCATTGGTGGCAGCCCCCTTGCGGAGGTTGTCGGCGACCACGAAGAGGGCGAGGCCGTGCTCCCGGCTGGGGTCGCGGCGGATGCGGCCGACGTGGACCTCGTCCGAACCGGCCACCTCGCGCGGGGTCGGGTAGCTCTGCGAGGCGGGATCGTCGACGACCCGGATGCCGGCGGCACCCTCCAGGATGCGCCGGGCCTCGGCGGGGTCGACCTCGCTCTCCATCTCCACCCACACCGCCTGCGCGTGGCCGATCGCCACCGGGACACGCACCGTGGTGATGCCGATGCCCAGGTCGGGGAGGTCGAGGATGCGGCGGACCTCCTGGACGACCTTGACCTCCTCCTCGGTGTCGTCGCCGTACATCTTCCAGCCACCGGGGATGACGTTGCCGTGGAGGACGTGGGGGTAGACGTGGTGGGTCGGGACCTCTCCCGCGACATCCTGGCGCGCTTGCGCCTCCATCTCTACACGGAGCGCCCGCCCCGCCCCGGTCGCCGCCTGGTAGGTGGCGACGGTGACGTGCCGAAGACCGAAGGCGCGGTGCAGTGGCGCCAGGGTCACCGCGAGCGGCGTGGCCACGCAGTTGGGGTTGGCGATGATCCCGTGGTGCTCGCGCACCTTCTCGCCGTTGACCTCGGGCACGACCAGGGGGACCTCAGGGTCCATCCGGAAGACGCTCGACTTGTCGACGGCGACGCCGCCGCCCTGGGCGACCAGGGGGGCGTACTCCTTGGAGATGGCCCCGCCGGCGGCGAAGAAGACGATGTCGCAGCCCTCGAGGCGTGCCGCCTCCACCGCCGCCACCGTCAGTGCCTCACCGCGGAAGGTCACCGTCCTGCCCGCGCTGCGCGGAGATGCGAGGGCCCGCAACTCCCGCAGCGGGAAGTTGCGGTCCTCGAGAACCCGCAGGACCGTGGAACCGGCGGCTCCGGTGGCACCAACGAGCGCGACAGATGGGGCGGACGAGGTCACGCCTGAATTGAGCCTTCTAGATGACTACGCAGGGCTGCCCGTCCCCGCCCCGCCGGCATCGGCCTGACCCCTGGCAAGGTCGCGGATGGCCTCGCGGCGGGAGAGGTTGACCCGGCCGCGGTCGTCGATCTCGATGACCTTGACCATGATCTCGTCGCCGACGGCGACCACGTCCTCGACCTTCTCGACCCGGTGCTCGGCGAGGTTCCCGATGCGGACC
Source organism: Candidatus Dormibacteria bacterium (assembly GCA_050012735.1). Lineage (GTDB taxonomy): Bacteria > Chloroflexota > Dormibacteria > Aeolococcales > Aeolococcaceae > Changshengia. Next base: position 1,645 of record JBEKGP010000001.1, on the reverse strand, counting down.
AGCCCCTCCTTCTTGGGCGCGATCTCCACGAAGGCTCCGAAGCCCATCAGGCGGGAGACCTTGCCCTTGTAGATGCGGCCGATCTCGATGTCGTCGGTGAGGTCGCGGATCATGTCGAGGGCCTGCTGCCGGGATGCCGCGTTGGCGCTGGAGATGAAGACCCGGCCGTCGTCCTCGACGTCGATCTGGGCTCCCGTCTCCTCGACGATACGGCGGATCGTCTTGCCACCTGGGCCGATGATCTCGCGGATCTTGTCCGGGTTGATCTGGATGGTGTCGATGCGCGGCGCCCACTGGCTCATCTCGGCACGCGGAGCCGCGAGTGCCTCGGCCATCTTGCCGAGGATGTGCAGCCGGCCCACGCGAGCCTGCTCGAGGGCGCGCTCCAAGAGCTCCCACTTGAGGCCCCGGATCTTGATGTCCATCTGCAGGCCGGTGATCCCGGTCGCCGAGCCGGCGACCTTGAAGTCCATGTCGCCGAGCGCGTCCTCCATTCCCTGGATGTCGCTCAGGACCGCTGCGCTGCCGTCCTCGGCGCTGATCAGGCCCATGGCGATACCCGCCACGGGTGCCTGAAGGGGCACACCGGCGTCCATCAGGGCGAGCGTCGAGCCGCAGACGGATGCCATCGAGGTCGAGCCGTTGCTGCTCAGGATCTCGGTGACGATCCGCACCACGTAGGGGAAGGCCTCGTCGTCGGGCATGACGTTGTGCACCGCCCGCTCGGCCAGGGCTCCGTGACCGATCTCGCGACGGCCCGGGGAGCGCAGCGGCCTCGCCTCGCCCACCGAGAAGGGCGGGAAGTTGTAGTGGTGCATGTAGCGCTTGAACTCCTCGAGCCCCAGCCCGTCGAGTTTCTGCTGATCCTGGCCCGAACCGAGGGTGGCGATGGAGAGCGCCTGGGTCTGGCCGCGGGTGAAGAGGGCGCTGCCGTGGGTGCGGGGCAGGACGCCGACCCTGCACCAGATGGGCCGGATCTCGTCGGTGCGCCGGCCGTCGGGGCGGATCCCCTCGGTGAGGATGGCCTGCCGCACGGCCTTCTTGAGCTCTGCGTCGAAGGCCCGGACGATGTCGGGCCGGCCGGTCGGGAAGCGCTCGTCGAGCTGGGCGACGGTCTCCGCCTTGAGCGCGTCGATGGCGGCCTCGCGGACCTTCTTGTCGGCGTTGCGGGCGGCCTCGGTCATGCGTCCACTGACCTGCTCATGGACGGCCTCGGCCACCTCCGGGTCGATCACCCAGCGCGGGTAGTCCATCACCGGCTTGGCGCCCAGCGCCTCCCTGATCTGGAGCTGGAAGGCGACCAGGCGGCGGATCTCGTCGTGGGCCAGGCGCAGCGCCTGCAGCACGGTCTCCTCGGAGACCTGACGCGCCCCGGCCTCCACCATGGTGATGGCGTCGTCGGTCCCGGCGACCACCAGGTCGAGGTCGGATTCGGCGAGCTGCTGGAGGGTCGGGTTGAGGATCAGCTGGCCGTCGACCATGCCGACGCGAACGCAGCCGACCGGCCCGGCGTGGGGGATGTCGCTGATCTGCAGGGCCAGGGAGGCGCCGGTGACGGCGAGCGTCGTGGGGTCCTGCTCCTGGTCCGCGGAGACGACGGTGGCGACGAGCTGGACATCGTTGCGGAAGTCCTTGGGGAAGAGCG